>JAZQYE010000160.1:0-3493 GCA_045633385.1 Eubacteriales bacterium
GATGATCTGCACGTCCATAGTCGTACTGCAAGCAAGGAAGCAAGTCATGCGCTTGCCGTCCTCCTCTGCGTAGTAGCGGTTTTCGGGGGAGGTGGAGGGGGCATAGACCAAGCGGCCTTCGCTGTCACGCGTGAGGTTCTCAAGGAAAAAGACGGTGGATTGTTTGATGAATTCGTAGGCATCCTTCTTTAAAAAGTCAAGATCCTCGGTAAACAGGTAGTGCTCCCACATATGCTGTACCAGCCAGGATGCGCCGTGCGGCCACAAGCCCCAAGGACCGTCGGCAGGGGCGGTATAGCCGTAAATATCGCTCAGGTGGTGTACCACGCAACCGTTGGTGCCGTAGTAGAACTGTGCGCTCTGCTTGCCGGACTCCAACAAATAGTCGTTCATGTAATCAAACAGCGAGAGGTGACACTCGGACAGATTGGTGACCTCCGCGCCCCAATAGTTTGCCTGCAGGTTGATGTTGGTGTGGTAGTCACAGCTCCAGCCGGAGGCATTGCCGTTTGTCCAAAGTCCTTGCAGGTTGGGCGGGAGCGTTCCCTTGCGGCAAGAGGAAACGAGCAGGTATCTGCCGTATTGCCATTGCAGGGGATAAATAGATTCATCCTTGACTTTGCTGAAGGCACGCAGACGAAAATACTCGTTGATGGGGAGCTCGTCACAGCCCTCGATTTGGGGTAGGGTGACGTCGGCGCGCGACATCAGAGCCGAAAAATCCTTGACGTGTCGTTGCTTTAACGCTTCGTAGTCGAGCTCGGAGGGGAATGTGGTCGCCTCTACGTAATTATCGCCGTGACGGAACTGCGTGCCCATGACGACGTAAACGCAGAGCGTGGTGGCGTTTTGAACGAGGAGCTGGCCGTTGCGACAGAGGATCTCTCCGTCGCTTACGGCGCGTGCCTTTACGCAAAAGGCGTGATTGCCAAACAGTGTTTTGGCGGTTGCGGTTAGCGTGTCGCCCTCGCAGGTGCAGGAGAGCGTGCGGTCTCTTTCGTAGGAGATATAAGCGTTGATCGGCGCGTGCGAGGAGGTGATGCGGTAGGCAATGACTTGATCGGGGAAGGATGCAAACGCCTCGCGCACGTACAGTGAGCCGCCCTTGCGGTAGGAGACGGTTGCAACGCCGTTGATCAGATCAAGCTCGTGCTTGTAGTTAGAGGCGGCATCTCCCTCGTGGAGCTCGACGCAAAGCTTGCCGCCGCCCTCGTAGGAGCGAATGCGTTCAAAGCAGTTGTTGAGGATGCGATTTGAGAGCTCGTTTGCCGAAACAGGCTTGCCTGCCAGAAAAAGATCGCGGATCTGTTTGATGCGGTCGCGCATTTCGGGATTTGGATTGCGCTCCGTATCTTCAGACCAAATGGTTTCTTCGTTCAAATAAAACGTCTCCTGCGCAACGCCTCCCAAAAGGGTTGCGCCCATGCGACCACATCCGATTGGCATACTTTCAAACCAGGATGTGGGGGGAGTGGTATCGTAAACAACGTAACGTCTCATAGTTCCTCTCCTTTGTTTTGTATTGGAGTTTTTAATCGGGGATCTGCATTTGTTGCAGAGCTTGAATACGTGCGACGCCTGCGCGTGCGGCTTCCACTCTGCCCTCGTAAAGCATATAGAGCATATTTTTGAGCAGCTCGTTGTGTGCCTCACAGCCCATTACGTTTTTCAGGGGCGTGAATTGTGCGGCACTTGTATCGTTTGCCATTTCGGGCAGAATGGGGAAGAGCTTTGCATAGTAGCCAAAGCGAGAGGGAACGAGGCACCAGCTATCAAACCAGCTTGCAATTTCGCGTTCGGAAGCAATGGGGGCGCAGAGATAGCGCATATAGTCTTCAAAGTGTGCAAGCTCCTCGCCCTTCAGCAGAGTGATGCTGTCGTCAAAGCTGTAGGGGTGAATTGCGAGAGAGACACCCTCGTTTGTTACGTTCAGCTCGGTCATATAACCGTAGAACCAAGCGGGGTTCTCCTCCTTTGCCATGGGGAAATGCGGGAAGTAGAAATTACCCATGCCGTAAACGATGGGGGCGCCGTGATAGGTCTCATAACCCTGCGGACAGTGTGCGTGCATGCTGATGACTGCCGCCGCGCCAAGCTCCACAAGGTGACGGTAAAGCTCACAGCGCAGGGGAGAGGGGAAGGGATAGCCTTCGTGACCGCTGTGAAAATAGATGATGGGCAAGCAACCTTGCTCCTTTGCATCCGCAATGGCATGGCTGACGCGTGAGAGCGAATAGCCTGCCGTTCCGGGGCGATTTTCGATTGCAATACCAAACTCGTTTTCGCATACGGCGATGATCGCAACGCGAACGCCGTCCTTTTCCAAAATGGCAGGGCGGTAGGCATCGCTCAAATTCTCACCTGCACCAATGCAAATATACCCCTCGTTTTGCAACAGCTCCTTGGTGTAGCGCATGGCACTCTCACCGTAATCAAGCGTGTGATTGTTTGCCATGCCCACCACGGTGGGATGCAGGGCGCGTACGTACTCGGCATATTTGGGGTCGGAGATGAGGTTGGGGCCGTCCTTCACGATCGGCTCATGCTCTTCGCGCACACCAAAAATGTTTTCCAAATTCAAAATTGAAAAATCAGACTTGGCAAACAGCTCGGCGGGCTCGCGCATATCTTCGTGCACTTGCGCGTTGCCGGGGTATTCGGGAATATAATTAAATGACATATCTGCGGCAAATAAAATCTTCATGGGTTCTTCCTTTCTGTCGCCCTGCGGCAACACAAACAGTTGTGTTTTGAACGATTCCTCCATATATTATAAGAGAGACCGTAATACTGTAGCAATGCAATTATAGCACACTTTTGTGGGCGTGTCAAGATGGGAACGGGCGTTTTTGAGGGCGTGCAAAAAAAATGTTGGAAATTGTAAAAAGCTATTGACAAGCGTGCCAAAATAATGTATAATGAAATTGTACTCAAACGGGTGCAATTTTATGAAAGGAGAAACAGCGATGGATAACAACAATCTCGTACGCTTCCTTTTGACCTTCTTCTTGGGTTGGATCGGTAGTCTCATTATCAATCACACCTCGCTCAAGCCCGCAGGATTCAAGTCCAGAACTTTGGCGTACATCTTTTTGACCGCGATTACCTTTGGTATTTACGGTTTGGTTGCATCTATCTGCAACTTGTTCTTTGATCCCTCCAAGCAGAGAAATATCGGCTACAAGAAGGATTGATAAAAAACAAAACGGATGCCCATGGATGTTGGGGATCCGTTTTTTGTTTTGGGGCAGAAAGAGCATGGAAGTGCGCGGATTTGAAAAATAAAATAAAAAAGTCAAAACTTTTTTTGAAAAAGGGGTTGACAAATTCGTTTAAATGAGGTATAATATGCAAGTACGAAAAAATGACACGCGGCGTTAGCTCAGCTGGATAGAGTGTTTGGCTACGAACCAAAAGGTCAGGGGTTCGAGTCCCTTACGCCGCGCCAAACAAGAAGGGGGAGGCCAAGCGGTCTTAGGTACACAATACTCAG
>JAZQYE010000161.1:0-3859 GCA_045633385.1 Eubacteriales bacterium
AGCCGAGGCAGAAGCGAAGGCAAAAGCTGAGGCAGAAGCAAAGGCAAAAGCCGAGGCAGAAGCAAAGGCAAAAGCTGTGGCAGAAGCAAAAGCACAAGCCGAAGCAGAAGCCAAGGTAAAAGCCGAAGCAGAAGCCAAGGCAGAAGCCGAAGCAGAAGCGAAAGCAAAAGCCGAGGCAGAAGCAAAGGCAAAAGCCGAAGCAGAAGCAAAGGCAAAAGCCGAAGCAGAAGCAAAAGCCGAAGCAGAAGCAAAGGCAAAAGCCGAGGCAGAAGCCAAGGCAAAAGCCGAGGCAGAAGCCAAAGCAAAAGCCGAGGCAGAAGCAAAGGCAAAAGCCGAAGAAGAAGCGAAAGCAAAAGCCGAGGCAGAAGAACCCGAGGTTATGACCGAGGAAACACGCAAAAAGGAGAAAAAATCCTTTTGGGGACGTGTTCGTGAGGGATTGGCGAAGACCAAAAACGCTCTGTTTGGACAAATTGACGATCTGCTCAAAAACTTTGTTAAGGTAGACGAGGATCTTTTGGAGGAGCTGGAAGAGATTTTGATTTGTGCCGACGTTGGCGTGAATGCCGCCGAGGATATTATCGAGGAATTGCGTGAGCAAATCAAGGATGGCAGACTCAAGGAAAAGGAGCAGGTCACCCAAACGCTTCATCACATCCTTGAGGGCATGATCGGTGAGGGAGAAGCATTGAAGCTGGATACCGTTCCTTCCGTTATTCTGGTCATCGGTGTCAACGGTGTCGGTAAAACGACCTCCATCGGTAAAATTTCCAACCGCCTGCGCAAGGAGGGCAAAAAGGTCATCGTTGCGGCGGCAGATACCTTCCGTGCGGCGGCGATCGATCAGCTTGCCGTTTGGTGTGACCGCGCAAAGGTCGAATTGGTGCGTCAAAACGAGGGTAGTGACCCTGCGGCAGTCGTATTCGATGCCTGCCACGTTGCCAAAAACAAGAACGCGGACGTGCTGATCATCGATACCGCAGGCAGACTTCACAACAAGACCAATTTGATGAATGAGCTTGCAAAGATCAATCGCGTCATCGACCGCGAGTTGCCCGGTGTCAGCCGTGAGAACCTGCTGGTTCTGGATGCAACCACCGGACAAAACGCTATTTTGCAGGCAAAGGAATTTAAAAATGCGGCACAGCTGACCGGTTTGATCCTCAATAAGCTGGACGGTACGGCAAAGGGCGGTATCGTTATTTCCATTCGTCGCGAGCTCAATATCCCCGTCAAGTTTATCGGCGTGGGCGAAAAGCTGGACGATATGCAGGAATTCGATCAAAAAGAATTTGTCAGCGCGTTGTTTGAATAAGGGGGAGCTTCGATGAAGATCGTATTGGCATCCCGAAACAAGAAAAAAATCGAGGAGCTTCGTACGCTCCTTTCCGAGGAATTTTCCGATATGGAGATCCTCTCACTCGACGACGTCGGTATTTTGGGCGAGATCGAGGAAAACGGAACGACCTTTGAGGAGAACGCATTGATCAAGGCGCGCGTTGCCGCACAAAGCGGTTATATCGGTGTTGCCGACGATTCGGGTCTGAGCGTTGACGCGCTTGGCGGAGAGCCGGGCGTTTACTCGGCGCGCTATGCCGCAAAGTGCAATTTTGCGGGGGATCACGACGACGAGGGCAACAACCTATGTCTGCTTTACAATTTGCGCAACGTGCCAGACGGTCAGCGCGGCGGTGCATACGTGTGCGCCGTGGCTTGCGTTTTTCCAAACGGCAAGGAATTTGTCGTGCGCGGTGAGTCTCGCGGCGAAATTTTGCACGAGTATCACGGAACGGGCGGCTTTGGGTACGATCCGCTGTTCTATTTTCCGCAGTTTGAAAAGACCTTTGCCGAGGTACCTGCCGAGCAAAAGCATTCGGTATCGCATCGCGGCGTCGCCATTCGCGCATTCGCAAAAAAATTAAAGGAAATACTCTAACAAAGTTTAGTTAAACCAAAACATGAAATTCAGTGAATTTTTTACTGCACCGTCTATGAGAGCCCTTTCCGTACGGGTGGGTATCATTATCGGGCTTGCAGTACTGCTCTTTTCGGAGCTTGATTGGAGATACGGCGTGCTCATCGGTGCACTGGTCACTCTGTTGGCAACCGTGCTCTTACCGCTGATCTTTTACGTCAAGCTCTTGCCCTACAAGCGATTGAAGGAACGATTCAAGCGTCCGTTTTTGGTCGATGCGCCCGTGCGCTTTACCGTAAAAAAAGGAACGGTCGGCGGCTTTTTCGTCCTGACCGCGCAAAGCATGATCTTTCTTTCGCACGAGTGTCCCAATCCCGTTTTGGAGCTGTCGCACCGCGATGTGGCATCCATCGTTTTGGGCGATCGCGCAGGCACTATCAACATTTATTTGAATCAAACACAGTTTATCAGCGTCATTTCTGCCGTAGATGAAGAGATCATTGCGATCTTAAAGGAGAACGGCTGGAACGTGACCGAATGAAAGGAATTTTATGATCACATCAAAACAAAGAGCTTATTTGCGCAGTCTTGCCAATCCGATCCCTGCCATTATGCAGATCGGTAAGGGCGGCATTTCCGAAAATCTGCTCAAGACCTTATCCGATGCGCTGGAGGCACGCGAGCTGATCAAGCTTCACGTGCTGGAAAACAGCGGCGAGGACGCATACGACCTGTTGCAAAACCTTGCGGCAGAGCTTGGAGCCGAGCCGGTTGCGGTGGTAGGACGCAAGATCGTGTTGTACCGCGCATCCGAAAAGAAGCCCGTGATCGAGCTTCCGCGCGCATGACACGCATCGGCATTTACGGCGGCACCTTTTCACCGCCGCACAACGGTCACGTTGCCGCGGCACGCGCATTTATGGAGCAGATGTGGTTGGATTTTCTCTACGTCATTCCCGCTGCAATTCCACCCCACAAGGAGATGGAGGTGGCGGTAGATGCAAATCACCGTCTTGAAATGTGCCGTTTGGCTTTTCAGGGCATGGAGGGCGTGTACGTCAGCGATCTGGAACTTCGCCGCGGCGGCAGAAGCTACACGGTAGAGACCTTGCGTGAATTGTGGGGAGAGGATCGCAGACTCTTCTTTCTTTGCGGTACCGATATGGTATTGACCTTGGACACGTGGCGCGAGCCTGAGGAGATCTTTCGCCTTTGCTATCCCGTTTATATCCGACGCGAAAACGATCGCTCGTTGGATGCTGCCATCATACAAAAAATTGGCGAATATCAACAAAAATACGGCAAGGTGGTGCGCCGCATCGTAACGGAGCCGTTGGAGATCTCCTCCAATCAAGTCCGTGCAAGCCTTGTGGGCGGCAAGGACGTTTCTGCCTTGATCCCACCGTCGGTAGAAAAATACATTCGTGACAACCATTTGTACGTTTGAGAGAGGGAGGATAGGGAATAATGATAAAGATCACCGAGGATATGCTGGTCGAGCTTCGCGGCTCGGTCATGCAACAAATGTCTCCCAAGCGTTTTCGTCATACGGTCGCGGTTGAGGAGATGGTGGCGCGCTTGTGTGCGTTGTACTGTCCCGAAAAGACTGATCTGATGCGTGCGGCGGCGCTGTTGCACGATCTGACAAAGGAGAAAAGTGCCCAAGAGCAGGAACAGATCTGCAATCGCTACGGTCTGCCCGTCAGCGATTTTGACCGCTTGGCACCCAAGACCTTCCACGCACGTACTGCGGCGGCGATCATCGAGGCGGAAATGCCGCACCTCAACGATCCCATTATCGTCAATGCCGTGCGTTGGCACACCACGGGTCACGCCGCTATGACGTTGACCGAAAAGCTGTTGTATCTGGCAGATTACATAGACGAGTCGCGCACCTTTTCGGCTTGCGTGCTGTTGCGCCGTTACTTTTTTGGCGCAGAGCCT
>JAZQYE010000162.1:0-4016 GCA_045633385.1 Eubacteriales bacterium
ATCGCGGGCTTTGCCAGAGGCTTCATCTTGACGAACCACTGGTCGCTCGTCATAGGCTCAACGGTAGTGCCGCAACGATAGCAAACGCCAACGTTGTGGTCATGGGGAACGGTCTTGACAAGATAGCCTTCCGCCTCAAGCTCTGCTACCAAAGCCTTACGGCACTCGTAGCGATCCATGCCCTCGTACTTGCCCGCACCTGCGTTCATGGTAGCGTCGTCGTTCATGACCTTGATCTGCTCAAGGTTATGTCTCTGACCAACCATAAAGTCGTTGGGGTCGTGCGCGGGGGTGATCTTCACACATCCCGTACCAAAGCCGATCTCAACGTAATCGTCGGCAATAACGGGAATCTCTCTGCCAACCACGGGCAAAATAAGGGTCTTGCCGATGAGGTGCTTCATTGCCTCGTCCTCGGGGTTGACTGCAACGGCGGTGTCACCGAACATCGTTTCGGGACGGGTGGTAGCCACCTCAACGTAGCCGTCCTCGCCCTTGATGGGATACTTGATGTGCCAGAAATGACCGGGTTGATCTTTATACTCTACCTCCGCGTCGGAAAGCGCAGTCAAGCAACGGGGGCACCAGTTGATGATGCGGTAGCCGCGATAGATCAGTCCCTTTTCATAAAGATTGACAAACACCTCGCGTACGGCGCGGGAGCAGCCCTCGTCAAAGGTGAAGCGTTGACGCGTCCAGTCGCAGGATGCGCCCAGCTTTTTGAGCTGACCCGTAATGCGTGCCTCGTATTTATCCTTCCACTCCCAAACGCGCTCCAAAAACTTTTCGCGGCCGAGATCGTAGCGGGAAAGTCCCTCCTCTACGCGCAGTCTCTCCTCAACCTTGATCTGCGTAGCGATACCGGCATGGTCGGTACCGGGGATCCACAGCGTATTAAAGCCCTGCATTCTCTTATAGCGAACGAGAACGTCCTGCAAGGTCTCGTCCAATGCGTGACCCATATGCAGCTGTCCCGTTACGTTGGGGGGCGGAATGACCACGGAGAAATGCTCCGCGTCGTTTTTGACGTCGGGCGTAAAGTAGCCCTTGTCGCACCAATTCTGATAAATTCTGTCCTCAAACTCCGACGGCGCGTAAGTTTTTGGCAGCTCGTTGTACTGATCCATTCTAACAGACCTCCTGAAAATATATATCGAAATTATTTTTCAAAAAAATAAAAGCCCACACATCCATCAGGACGTGGGAGCACGCGGTACCACCTGATTTCACACCCAAAACGGGTGTGCTCTCTTTTCCATAACGGCGGACACCGTTGCAAACTACCGAGAGCAAAGCTACTCCCCTCCCCTGCACCGCTCCAAAGTGACTTCCGCTCCCTGTGCCAAGGGCTTGCACCAACCGCCCTCTCTCTGCAGACCGCAAAAAAGCGTACTCCTCTTTTTCTTCGCGTTTAGAGATATTGTACCATAAAAAAAGTAAAATGTCAACAGTTAATCTGAATTTTTCTTTGCCGCTTGCCAAAAAGAATGCTTTTTTTGCAAAAAAGAGAGCCTGTGCGCTACCGCATCAGGCTCTCCGTGTATTCAGCAATCCTTTTTTTGATTTTTTTCGATCAGCTCCAGAATGTGCAAGGACGAAAGCGGCTTTGCGCATTTGGCTTGTGCCACGCGCATATCCGTGCGCAACTGGGGCGACTCCATCAGCTTCAAGCCGTTTGCAATTTGACGCTTGATCTTTTTTGCGGGCAAGGAGCAACCTTTTTGGGCAAAGAAACGGTAGTTATCGCTCTCACAGCCGGGAATGGGCGCGGTGTGCACCAAGGGAATGCGGCAGATCAACGCCTCGCTGGAGGAAAGTCCGCCCGGCTTGGTGTAAAGCACGTCGCACGCCACCATGTAAAGCGGCACGTCGGTGGTAAAACCGATGATACGTACGTTTTCTTTTCCGTCAAAATGTTTTTCCAGCGAGGTACGCAGGGCATCGTTCTTGCCGCAAATAATGACCATGTGCGCGTTGCCGATCTTTTCATAAAACTGCTTGGCAAACTTGCGCATACTGCCGGCTCCCATACTGCCGCCCATGACGAGATAGAGCTTTTGCGACTCGTCAAATCCGAGCTTGGCACGTGCCTGCTCGCGCGTGGGAAGATCCAAAAAGCGCATACTGACGGGAATGCCGAAGGGACAGAGCTTTTCGGGCGCCATACCCTTTTCGACGTAACGTGCGATCAGATCCTCGTGCGGAATGACGTAATAATCGCAACGCAAGGTCTCCTGCCAGAAGGGATACCACGTGTAGTCGGTTGCAACGGCTATGGTAACGGGAAGGTCGGGGTCGTGCTTTTTCAGATGCGAAAGCGCCTGTGCAGGCATCAGATGCGTGGCAACGACACCGTCGTACGGACCGTTTTTGATCAGATATTCGTACAGTCTTTTGGCAACGATGGCACTGTCGAGATACAGCGGCGAATGCACGCGACCGAAAATGCCGCTGACACCGTACGAAAATTTATAGCACACGCCAAACAACGAGGGGACGTGTCTGACCATACCGACGTAAGCCAAATTGACGGCGTTGCTGATCTTGTCGCTGAACAGTCCCAAAAAATCCACGATCTCGCCTTGATGTCCCTCGTGCTCCACTCGCTCCAATATTGCTTTTGCGGCGGAGTTGTGCCCTTCTCCCGCCTTAAATGAAAGAATTAAAATCCTCATATTCAAAAGTCTCCTCACTCCAAATACTCGATTTGGTATAAGATATGCAAAAACGCAAACGTATAGAATGGCACGGGCAAGCTTGCCCTACGTAGATATTATAACATACGAAGTAAAATTTGTCAACCGAAAAAACGATTACCGCTCACAAATTTGCCAACGGCACTCCTCCTCGCGTCTTTTGCGCAACAGCCTTCCCGCATTCAACAAGCCCCGATCGCGCAAGCGGAACACGGTACGGCGCGAAACGCCCAACAGCCGTGCGGAAGACTCCATGGTCTCGCCCTTGACGTAACGATAGTAGAGCACCGCCTTTTCCCTGCCGTTTTTCATGCTGCCAAGCAGGCTTGCAACCTCGTAGATACGCGCCTTCCAATAGCTCTCGTTGCCGCGCAAAACGTCCTCACAGCCACATTCCTCGTCAAACTTTTTCACCCTTTTACGCTCATACTTTCGCAAATTCAACATATCCATGCATAGCTGATACCCACAAAAAAACTCGCGTGCCTCTTCCATCATCTGCTTTTCTTCTTCCAAAATCATCTCTGCTTCAGCCTCCTTTTTTCGCAAATCCGTATGCAATATCCTGCTTTTTTATGATTTATTGAAAAAATAATCAAAAAACCGCTTGACAAACATTCGGAAATCCGTTATAATATTCTTGTGCTAATATTATAACGATTTTCCGAACTATTGTCAATACCTATTTCGGTTTTTCTTAATATTCTGCAATTTACACAAAACAAGGGCTTTTGAATTGTGTAAATTTGACAAAAAGAATGGAGATGTTTTATGGACTATTCCGTATTTGAGCGCCTGCTTGCCGAGCGAGGCGTTACCGTGTATCAGGTCTCCAAGGCAACGCACATTGCCGCATCGACCTTTACCGATTGGAAAAACGGCAGATCTACGCCAAAGGTGGATAAGCTCTCGCGCATAGCCGACTATTTTTCGGTGGGCTTGGACGAATTGATGGGAACCGCCAGCGGTATGCGCAATACCGAGTCGGCGTACCGCCATTTGCGCGCATCTAAAATGGTGCCCGTCATCGGTGTCATTCGCGCAGGCAAGCCGATCGTCACCGACGAGACCATGCTGGGCCGTGAGTTTGCCGACGTGGACGACGTGGAGGAATATTTTTATCTGGAGGTATGCGGTGACAGCATGAAGAACTGCGGCATCGTAGATGGAACCTACGTGCTCTTTCACAAACAGCAGTACGCCGAAAACGGCGATATCGTCGCGTGCCTGGTAGATGGCGAAAGCGCCACGGTCAAGCGTTTTTCCAAGGAGTGCCGCCGCATCGTGCTCTCCCCCGCAAACCAGGACCCCCACCCCCCC
>JAZQYE010000163.1:0-2428 GCA_045633385.1 Eubacteriales bacterium
AAGGGCTTTGACCCCCGTAAGCTTCTCGCTCCCGGCGTTGAGGCAATCAAGGCTACCGTAAAGGAAAAGATGGAGCTCTTCGGTTCCGTAAACAAGGCTTAATCAAAGGCAAAATAAAAAGGCGATGGCAGTCAATTCGGCTGCCATCGCTTTTTGTAAGACGAAAACCTCGCCATAGCGGGGTTCAATAAAGGCTTTGCCGATAAGCAGAAATCGAATAAAGAGTAGGAGCATGCCAAAGGCTCCTTCCGAGAGGGAGCTGTCACCGAAGGTGACTGAGGGAGAGTGCGAGCAGTAAGAAAACTTATGTTCAATGTGTCTGTTATGTTTTTTGATTTTTCAACAAAATACTCTATCCAAAGAACATAAAAAGTCAGTATGCACGCAGGCTCCTTCCACCGCAAGCGGTCCCCCTTCCTCTCGGAGGAAGGCTTTGGTTGAAACTCGTTTACGAGTAGCAAGTAATGATTGCGTGGCTGGCAGGCCAATAAAAAGCGCACTTGTGCGTAGCCGGTAGTATTAGGGCTATGCCCGAAACTGAAATACCACCCGCTATGGCGGGTGGATATTTATTGTGTCGTTTTTATTTCATATACTTTGCGCGGTTTTCTTCCAGAATGCGTGCACGCTCTATGGCACGAACGTTTTTCATTGCTTCCACCGTCATTTCCCACGTCAGCATGGGGTTTTGCGCGCGGTAGGTGTTGGATTCACTTCCGTTAAAGCCCCAAGCCAACAGCGTGCGAGCGCCTGCATCGTACGCGGCGGCAGTTGCGTAAAAGATCTCCTCCTCGCGTCCGCGCGGAACGGCGTAGGTCTGGATCCACACGTTGTGATCCTTTTTGCAGTCTTTTGCCATCTGAACGGTCGCCTTGGAGCGGCTGAAAACGTATTCGTAAGGATTAGCCCCCTCGTGACCGTACCAATAGGGGTCACTTCCAATGTTGTGCATGTGGGGCAGGGAACAGATGCGGTCGAGCAGATCCAGATCCGAACCAAGATCGGGCACGAACATTACGCAAACCGCGTTGGTGATGCCGCGCTCTGCCGCGTATGCGGAGACTTCGCCAAGGTAATCGACAATGGTGTCGGTGCGAAAACGCACCACGTCATCGTCCAAGGTCTTGGGCATGGGGCGATTGAAACGCTCCTCAAACAGCTTTTGGCAGTGCGGACAGCAACAGCCGTACAAAACGCCGCCGTCATCGGTCTTTTTTGTTCCCAAGTGCGGCTCATCCCAAAAAACGGTGCGACCGCCCATTTCGTAAACGTCGTCGATCCACTTTTTTACAAAGCTGCGGAACGTGGGGTGATTGAGGCAGACGTAGGGAGCCATGATCTGCCCGTCGGAAAAATACGCGTGGCACTCGGGGTGGTAAGCAAGAAAATGCGATACGTCACCGGGGTGACCGCCAAGCCCCCAACAATCCACCCAGACCTCAAGACCTGCATCCTCGGTAGCGGCAAAAATATCCTTCATGACCGCCTTGTGTCGGGTCTGGTCGGTGTGGGAGTACATGTGCACGACAATATCCATATCGGCGCGCGCGATCTCCTTCATGTCCTGCACGGCATGGGAGAGCATACGGTTACCGTGATAAGCAACGCCGGTCAATAAGCTTCTTTTTGGCATCGTGTAGCCCTTTCTTTTTTCGTTGGATTTGATGGAATAAAAATTAAAAATCGTAACTCGGGTAAACCGTTTGACCGCACTCGGAGGAGCGAACGATCGAAAGGCAGACCTCCACGCTCTTAGCACCCTCAATGGCATCGGTCGCAACGGGCGTATCGTTGAGAATGCTGTCGGCAAACACCTCAAACTCGCGCAGAGCGTTGTGGTTGTTGACGTCGATGGGAATGATCTCGGGCTGTTCGTTTACGCACATTCCGTCCTCGCCAATGGTAAAGAGCTGCATGTGGTCGGAGGTGTTGTCACAAATAATGGTGCCTTTGGTTCCGTAAAGCAGGGTGCGCATGGTGTAGTTGCGCTTGCAGCCCGTCGAAACGAAGATCTTACCAATGACCCGATTGGGAAAACGCAAAATCGAAATGGTGGTATCGTCGTAAGGAACCATCGGCAAAAGCTTGTGCACGCCGTACGCCGTGACCTCGGTGGGGTCTCCCGCGATCCAACGAAGCAGATCCACCGCATGACAGCCGCCGCCGATCACGCCGTGGCGCAACGGGTCGGTCCTCCAATGCTTGGGAACGGAGCGCAGCATTTTTTCGTAGTCGTGCGCGTACTCAGACTCCACGTAGTAAAGCTCACCGATCACGCCCGCATCCACCAATTCCTTTGCCTTGATAAACGCAGGGGTAAAGCGGCAGATCTGACCAACCATAAACTTTTTATCGGTCTTTTTGGTCGCGGCAACAATTGCCTCCATATCCTCACGGGTCAGGGAGAGGGGCTTTTCGCACATGACGT
>JAZQYE010000164.1:0-12375 GCA_045633385.1 Eubacteriales bacterium
CTCGGCATTGTAGAGCCCATGGCGGCAACCGTGTTCAGTGTTGTTTTGTTTGACGAGAGACCGCATTGGCTTTCGGTCATCGGCATCGTTTTGATCGTGGGAGCGGTATTTTTGCTTGCACGCGCAGAGGATGCACCAACGCAGAACGCGGAATAATCGAAAAAACGTTAAAAAACGGGATCCCCTATGCAGGGGTATCCCGTTTTTGATGTGGTATTGAAAATCGAAGATTTTGAAAGAGATATTGATCACACGTGGAAGTACTTGCGTTGCATTTCGGGGATCTGTCCCTTCATTGCCGCCAGCACGTTCTTGGCGCGTGCATCGCCTGCCAGATAGCGGTTGAGGTAGTAGCCCTCGGCGCGGCAGGCAAGGTCGTGGAGGGGGAAGTAGTGCTCCATCAAAAAGCAACCGTACTTGATCAAGCGGAAGTCACCGACCAAGCGGTACTCCTTGCTGATGGTATCCACGGCAAGGGAGTATTTTTCCTTGATGGCAGAGATCAATTCTTCGCGCGTATTCTCTTTGGCAAACACGATGGTGGAGCAAATGAGCGCGTTGCGGTTGTGCTCGGTCGAGCCGTGGCTGTCGGTACTGCCCACCACGGGGGGATTGTAGCCCTTTTCGCGCATCTCGTAGTAAAGCGCGGTCTGGAAGCCGTTGTGTGAAAAGATATTCTCGCCGCCCAACACCTCAAAGGCGTCAAAGGGTTTCTTTTTGTAAATGTACTCGGTGTAATCCTCGGGGAGCTGCATCATGGGGCAGATCCAATACGGGTGCGGAAAGATGCCAAGACCGCCGTTTTTTTGCATGTGCTCGTAGATCCATTCCAATACGGCAAAGCTACGTCTTTCGGACTCGTTTTCGCGATCGACGTGTGCGGCGCGCTCCTCGATCATGGCGCGGTATTCTTCTTCGGTCATGGGAGTAGGTGCGTTTCCGTCCAGCGAGCGCGTTTCTATGCCACCGCCCGCTTCCTCGTTACAGCTCGGCGTTACCAGCGCGTTGATGCTGTAAGAGCCGCCAAAGTTGACGTAGTGCACGTCGTTGTAGGGCAGATGGATCTCTTCACCCGGCACAACGGTCAAGTCGCTCAACCCGTTCAAGGCTTGCATGGTCGCAAGCGAGGGGTAGTAGCGGCGATGATCGGAAATGACCGTAAAATCGTAGCCGTGACCGCGATAGTTGGCGGCAACGGTAGTGGGGCATTCACGTCCGTCGGAGCGTTTGGTGTGCATATGCAGGTCACCGCGCAAAGGAATCCTGCCTGCCATATCGTCGTGCAGACTGTACACCGAAAGGGCGCAGATCGGGTTGCGTACGGTGGGGTCGTCAAAAATGCGAATGGCGTGTTCGCCCTCGCCTTCAAAAAATGCGGTCAAGCGCAGGCAACCGTCCTCATCGGGGGTCAGCTCCAAGGTCGTGCGAGCGCTCCGTTCGGGATAGGCGTGCGGATTTGCCTCGCTGTATTTCATGATCTTGACGGTATAGACGTGATCCTTCAAAAAAGCAACGTGATCGCCAAGCGGCTGAACGGTCACGGTCTGTTCCCGATCACCCAAAAAGACCTTTGGATAAATGTCGTAATTGTACAGTGTAGCGTTCATTGTCGTAGCTCCTTTCTGTGCCCTATGTGGGGTATGGGTTTAGTATAACAGAATCGATGGGATTTGTCAAGTTAGTAGGAGAAAAGGAGCCGTTTAAAATGCTCTGAAGAGTGTAGAAAAAGAAAAAATCTATGGAATTATACGTTCTTATGAGCTGCCATTCTTGCGGTATTGGTTTTTCGATCGGCTCTTATCTCATATAAGATAGATCGCTCATTTTTTTGATTATGCGCTTGCCCTCATTATTCTCAATCAAAAAAGAGACTCCGCCTGCCATTCCAAATAATTCAAACTCGTTTAAAGCTTCCGGTTGCAATTTCATAAACATTGCGTTGAATACACTTAACAAATCTCCGTGAGATACGACGATGATATATTCATCTTCGCTATGCATCAGCTCATCAAAAAAAGGCGCTAATCTTTCCCACTCATCTCTGCGACTTTCTGCATCCGAAAATAGTTTGTCATCAATTGTTTTTTCATGTGTTTCTATATTTTCTTTCAGCCATTTGATGGATTTTCCGCAGCATTTTCCAAGATTTCGTTCTCTCAATTCCTGCCTTAAAATAGGCTGAATTCCAATATAACTTCCTATGGTTTCTGCAGTTTGCTTTGCACGTAATAGGTCAGAAGAGTACATAACGATATTTTTTTCTTGTAACTCACCTTTTAATTTCTCTCCGATTTGATTTGCTTGTTGTTTGCCAAGTTCCGTAAGCTCCCAATTTGTCCAAGAGCCAACCATACCATTGGTGTGGTGAACAGATTGTGTGTGTTGGATCGTTATGATAGTTTTCATGATCCTTCTCCTTTCCATGGTGGTAGATGTGTATTTGATACTCAGCGTTTAGTCAGGCACTGTCTCTTCTGTGTATAGTTTGTCATACTGCCATCGAATTGGATTCTCATAAATATAGTTGTGAATCTCTTGATAATCTTCGAGCGAGCGAACAATATGATCATAAAAAGATCTTTGAAATATTTTTTTGCATGCGGTATGACACATTTGATTTATTTCTTTAGTTGCTTGATATTTCAACCAGCCCACTGCGGCACATACCGTAGGGGAGGGGTCTCCCCTCCCGTCTTTCGGTACAATAGATACCAACAGATGGATGTGATTTGGCATAATTACGTAGTCGTCTACAGAGATTTCTTGATATTTGTTGGATATCATTTGGATCCATCTATCAACGATTTTTCCACATTGTGTTAGTTGCGGGAGGGGAGACCCCTCCCCTACGGGGATTTTCGATAGAATATTTTTTCTGTTGTGCGTGCATATCGTTATAAAATAGGCACCGTTTGTGCTATAATCAAAGCCATTCAATCGTGTGGCTTTGCGTTTTGGTAATTCCTTTTCTGCATCCATTTTTATCTCCAAACTAAAAGGTAATGGGGCGCGATTCAAAAACTGAATCGCGCCCCATTGGTGCCGGTAGTCGGGGTCGAACCGACACGGTATCGCTACCACTGGATTTTGAGTCCAGCACGTCTGCCAATTCCATCATACCGGCGTATGACAAGGAATATTATACCACATCTAAACTCAAAAATCAAGAGGTTTTGAAAAAAAGTTGAAAATATTTTTGCACGATATTTTTACACGGGAATCGTCGGTAAAATCGATCAAAGCAGATTCTGCAGTACGCGCACAAGGTGTTTCTCGTTTGCGGCAAGGTGTGACAGCTTGGAAAGGATCGCACGCAACCGTACGCGATCGGCGTCCGCTGTGAAGATCTCTCCGTTTTTGTTTTTTGCATCTCCCAAAGGGACACCGCCAAGGAAGGGGAACAGGTCAAAGCCTTCCTTTACGTCACAGCCAAGGCAGGCGCGTGTCAGGGCTTGCGTGGAGCTTGCATCGTCGGGAAGCGGATCAAGAGTCCACGTCCGATCTCCAAATACGGGCAGGACAAAGGGAAGTGCGTACTGATAGTGCGGATAGTTTTGTCCCTCCCAAGCGCAGACGTCGGAACCGAGGATCAGGTGCGCATACTCGGGTGCGCTGTCGGGCTCTGCTTTGAGGTTCCATGCCACCAGCTTTTCCCAAACCACGTATTCATCGACGTAGGCATTGGGAAAGTCGGCGTTGACCACCGAAAATCCCTCCTCCAAAAAGCGTTTCATGGAGCAACCGTCCACCGGTCCGCGTTGTTCGGCGGCAACGCGCCAGTACTCGATCAAAATATCGCGCGGAATATCGGGGCTTTGCGAAATATCAACGTCGTCGTTCCACATCATCATTTTTTTACCAAGAGCGTGGAGAATATCGTAAACGCGGCGCACGAAGTAATAAAAGCGAGGGCGGATGGTGTCGTAGCCCATAGGCAAAAAGCGTTCGTTGCAAACCCGACACATGCAGGTATCGGCGGTTGGTGGCGGCGTAATCGGAATATCGCGCATATCCATCTCATCCGTTCCCACGTGAACGTATTGGTAGGGAAAGATCTTGGCGATCTCGGTCAGGATCTTTTGAATGAACGCATAGCTTTCTTCGCTTCCAAGACAAATGTTCCAACCGCTGAGCGCATCGTCGGAAACGCCTGCGTCAGGGCGACATTTTAAGTGCGGAAAGAGTTTGGTGAGCGCAAAGCTATGTGCGGGGACGTCGATTTCGGGAATGACGTCAATACCAAACGCCGCCGCGTAATTGATCAGCTCGCAAAGCTCCTCGCGGGTGTAAAGCTTACCGGGAGAGCGCGGCAGATCGGGGCAGACCTTTGATTCGTAGGCAAAGCCTGTGGAATCGGAAAGATGCAGATGCAATTTGTTAAATTTGGCTTTTGCCATACCGAGAATGGTAGCGCGAACCTCCTCTACGGGAATGACGTTGCGCGCGGGGTCGAGCATTACGGAGCGGAATTCGGTATCCGGATAGTCACAGATCCGCATTTGCGGGATCCAAAAGGAACCGTTTTCAAAATAAATACTTTGTGCCACAGTTGCTGCGGCGTGCACAAGCCCGCAAAAATCTTTGGCGCGGATCGTGATCCCCGTATCATCTGCCGTCAGCTCGTAGTATTCGGAAAGGGGAGAGATCTCGGGCTCAAGGGCAACTGTTATGCAAGCGTCAGTATCGTCGCAGGCTTCAAACGCGAGGTGCGGCATCATTTCACGAAGGACAAAGTGGATACGTTGACTTGTTACATCGGCGCAACGGATGCGAAGCGGAGTATGCAGTTGCATCGGCTTAAGAAAGTCGATTCGTTGTTTCACTCTTGGTAAAAGCATGGGGGGCCTCCTGGACTTTATAAAATTTATAAAATGGGGAATTGCTTGTGTTTTCGTTATAACGCAGGGAAAAGGAAAAACAATTTTGAGCGAGGTCTTTATCTTGCCGTTACGTTCCGAGACGTCTTGTTTCGCGCGGGGAGTACCCCAGCGTTTTTTTGTAAAGGCGGAAGAAGGAGGAGTAATCGCTGAACTCGTATTTGGCGCATACGTCGGCGGCGGACATTCCGTTGAGAATGTCGTTTTGCGCGGCAAAGATCTTTTTTTGCGTGATGTATTGCTTGAGTCCGATGTGCATCGATTGCGAAAATACGTTTTGTACGTAGGATTTGGAAAGCATCATTTCCTTTGCCAAAAAGTCGGCGTCCAAGGGCTTTTCCAAATTCTCGGCAATCAGGGAGAGCATGGCGTCCACCACGGGATTGCGCGAGGGCTCTACATGCACCGAGCTATCCATGCGGTAGCTGCAATAGATCAGCAATTCGCGCAAAAGAGCCTTGGCACAAATGGCAAAATCCTCTTGCGAGTAGGTCTCGTAGTAGGTGTCAAAGGTGTGAAAAAAGCGGCAGAAGTCCACGTCCTCGCGAATGTTGATGATAGTGGGCTTGGCAAACAGCTTTTTGGCGTGTGGGGCGGGAATGAGCGTTGGCGAAAAATCCAGCACGTAGTTTTCGTAAGGGGTGTACGACTTGGGAATGACGTAGTGGTAGGTCGCCTTGGGAATGATAAACAGATCGTACGGTTTGGGATCGTGCAAGATTCCGTCAATGTTATAGTTGGCGTCGCCGCGCACGAACAGGAGCACCTCACAACAGCTGTGCGTGTGCTGTGCGTACTGCGCTGCAATGGGAACCTCTACGCATTTATGCGAAATTTCAAAGATCGGATGCCCCGATTTTACCTCAAACATACCAAACCCCTCCCGTTCAAGTCTTTTCCATATATATATTAACATAAAAAAGTAAAAAATGCAATATAAAAAATAAAAAATGCTATTTCTTTTTTTATTTTATTGTGTTATACTAAACCTGCATAGGATAACTGTGCCTAAAACGGAAAATCTTTTTACTCACAATATAAGGAGGATTTACACAATGAAGAAAATGAGAGTTGCCATTATCGGTCAGGGTCGCAGCGGCCGTGACATTCACGGAAAGTTTTTCCTTTCCGACCTCAACGATATTTGCGAGGTAGTAGCTGTTGTTGATGCTCTGGAGGATCGTCGCGAAAGAGCAAAGGCAGAGTTCGGCTGTGACGTATATGCCGACTACCGCGAGCTGTTTGGCAGAACGGATATCGACGTGATCGTAAACGCATCCTTCTCTCAAATGCACCATGCAATTGCAAAGGATTGCCTGGAGCACGGCTACAACGTGCTTAACGAAAAGCCCTTTGCAAAGACCTCTTTTGAGGCAATGGAGCTGACCAAGCTTGCACAGGATAAGGGCGTTATCGTTACGGCATTCCATCAGTCTCTTTATGCACCTCCCGTGCTCAAGCTCAAGGAGGTACTTGCAACCGGCAAGATTGGTAAGGTGCTGCAGATCAATATGAACTACTCCGGCTTTGCCCGTCGTTGGGACTGGCAGACCCTGCAAAAGTGCTGTGCGGGCGGCGTATATAACACCACTCCTCACGCAATCGGCGTTGGCTTGGATCTGATCGGTTGGGATCCCGCCGCGAAGGTCACCTACAGCTACCTTGACAGAACCGAGTTCAACAGCGGTGACGCAAACGACTTTGCAAAGATCATCATCACCGCTCCCGGTAAGCCCACCATCGACATTGAGTGTAACAACAACGATGGCTACAAGCCCGAGCCCTTTAAGATCTTTGGTACCAAGGGCATCATTGCAACCGGACCCTTTGCAAACTCCGTTAAGGTAAAATACATCGTTCCCGAGGAGCTGGAGGCTCGCCCCGTTGTTGAGGGGGCGCTCCGCAATCCCGAAAACGGTTATCCCGCATACTGCTCCGAAAAGCTCAACTTCCACGAGGAGGAGTTCCAGGCAGAGGGCGACGTATTCAGCACCGGTACCTCTATCTTCTACCACATGCTGTACGATTCTATCATGCTGGGCAAGCCGCTTGACGTAACGCCCGAAAAGGCAGGCAAGGTCATCGAGATCATCGAGGCTGTTCACGCACAAAATCCCCTGCCGGTTCTGTTTTGATCCATCAGCTCCGACAAACGCTTTTAAAGGAGAACTCGCTTTATGAAAAAAATGAGAGTTGCGATCATCGGGCAGGGAAGAAGCGGCCGCGACATTCACGGCAAGTACTTTTTGTCCGAGGATAATACCAAAATAGAGGTCGTTGCCATTGTGGACGAGATCGAGGAGCGCCGCATCAAGGGTATGAAGGAGTTTGGCTGTGACGGTTACTCCGATTACCGCGAGCTGTTTGCGCGAAAGGATATCGATCTGATCGTTAACGCATCCTTTTCCGATCAGCACTATGCCATTGCCAAGGATTGCTTGCAACACGGCTACAACGTGCTCAATGAAAAGCCCTTTGCAAAGACCGTGTTCGAGTGCATGGATTTGATCAAGACTGCGCGTGACAACGGCGTTTTGATCACGGCGTTCCACCAATCTCTTTATATGCCCACGCTTTTAAAGGCAAAGGAGATTTTGGCTACGGGTAAATTGGGTAACATTCATCAGATCAATTTGTGTTGGAGCGGCTTTAGCCGCCGTTGGGACTGGCAGACCTTGCAAAAGCGTTGTGCAGGCGGCGTTTACAATACCGCGCCTCACCCCATTGGCATTGGCTTGGATCTGCTCGGTTGGCCCGCTGACGCAAAGGTTGCGTATTCCCGTCTTGGCAGAGCGCTGACCAGCGGCGACGCCAACGACATGGCAAAGATCATCATCTCGGCTCCCGGCAAGCCCGTTTTGGATATTGAGGTCAATTCTGCGGATGCATATCCCACAAAGAATATCAAGATCCTTGGTGACCGCGGCTCTCTGAGCTGTGCTACCACGGGTGACGTACAGATCAAGTATATCGTGGATGAGGAGCTTGAGCCCCGACCCGTAACCGCCGTACCGTTGGCAAATCCCGAAACGGGCAACCCCATGTACTGCGGCGAAAAGCTCCCCATTCACGAGGAGACACATTCCACCAGCAGTGATTATTTCAAGTCCGGCTCTCACGTTTTTTACGAGCAGCTCTACAATGCCGTGATGAACGGTGCGCCGCTTGATATCACCCCCGAAAAGGCAATGAAGGCAATTGAGATCATTGAAGCGGTACACGCACAAAATCCGCTTTCCATGTTGTATTGAGCGCTTCCGTAATGCGAAAAGCTTTTAAGGAGATTACACTATGAAGAAAATGAGAGTAGCTATCATCGGTCAAGGTCGTAGCGGCCGCGGTATTCACGGCGAGTACTTTTTGTCCGAGGTCAATCAAAAAATAGAGGTCGTAGCAATCGTTGACGCCATTGAGGAGCGCCGCGAGAGAAGCATGAAGGAGTTTGGCTGTGACGGATATGCCGATTACCGTGAGCTGTTCAACCGCAAGGACATCGATCTGATCGTCAATGCATCCTTCTCGCACCTGCACTATCCCATTGCAAAGGATTGCCTGCAACACGGCTACAACGTGCTCAACGAAAAGCCCTTTGCAAAGACCGTGTTCGAGTGCATGGATCTGATCAAGACCGCACGCGACAACGGCGTGATCGTAACGGCATTCCATCAATCCCTTTACGGTCCTACGGTACTCAAGGTCAAGGAGATCATCGAGTCCGGCAAGATCGGTAACGTCAAGCAGATCAATATGCGCTACAACGGCTTTGGTCGCCGTTGGGACTGGCAGACCCTGCAATCCTATTGCGCAGGCGGTGTTTACAATACCGCACCCCATCCCATCGGTATTGCACTTGACCTGATCGGTTGGGATCCAGCCGCAAAGGTTGCATACTCGCATCTGGATATGGCGCTGACCAGCGGTGACGCCAACGATATGGCAAAGATCATCATCACTGCTCCCGGCAAGCCAATCATCGATATCGAGGTCAACTCTGCCGATGCGTACGCATCCAAGCACATCAAGATCCTGGGTGACCGCGGAACCATTTATTCCGGTGTAGCGGGTGACGTCAGCGTCAAGTATATTGTGGATGCGGAGCTTGAGCCCCGTCCCGTTACCGCTGAGCCTTTGACCAATCCCGAAACGCGCAAGCCCATGTACTGCAGCGAAAAGCTCCCCATTCACGAGGAGGTCATTTCCACCAACGGTGACGCATTCAACGCGGCAAGCCATATCTATTACGAAAAGCTTTACGATACCATTATGAACGGCGCACCTCTTTACATCACTGCCGAAAAGGCAATGAAGGCGATCGAGATCATCGAGGCTGTTCATGCAGAGAATCCTCTGCCTCTCAAATACTGATAAATTGATTCAAGGAGAATATAACGATGTTTAAAGTAGCAATTTTGGGTTGTGAAAACTCCCATGCAAACAGCTTCCTCAAGCAGGTGCTCAAGGATAAGAGATACTCCGACATTGAGTTCGTCGGTGTATATTCCGACGAGGAAGCACCCTGCCAAAAGCTGCACGACGAGTTCGGCGTTTACGTAATGAAGAGCTATGATGAGCTGGTAGGTCAGGTTGACGGTATCATGGTCACCGCACGTCACGGCGATAACCACTATAAGTATGCAAAGCCCTATCTTGCATCGGGTATTCCGATGTTCATCGATAAGCCCATCACCTGTGACGGCGAGGAGGCGGTTGCGTTCATGCGCGAGGCAAAGCAGTACGGCGTACGTCTTTGCGGCGGCTCCTCCTGCGGATATCTGCCCGGTGTTACCGAAATGGCAAAGCAGATCAAGGCAGAGGAGTTCGGCACCATCCGCGGCGGTAACGTTTGCGCACCGCTGGCTATGACCAGCCCCTACGGCGGCTTCTATTTCTACTCTCAGCATCTGGTACAAATGATGACTGCGATCTTTGGTAACGAGGTTGAGGAGGTTGCGGCTATTGCTTGCAACAACGAGGCGGCATTCGTTGCAAAGTATAAGGATTATCCCATCACCGGCTCTTACACGAGCGAGGGTTGGTACTACCACGCAACCGTATTTGGCGGCAAGGGACTCAAGGCTGATAAGTTCGAGTTCACCTCTTACCCCTTTGAGTGCGAGCTGGACGATATGCACGACCTGCTTTGCGGTAAGGAGATGAAGGAGACCTACGACGAGTTTATTCGTCCCGTATTTATCCTCAACGCTCTGGATGCTTCCATGAAGTCCGGCAAGAGCGAAAAGGTAACCGTGATCCCCGTTTGATAACGCCAAAACATCAATAAGAACAGAGAGGATATAAATTTATGTTGAAGAAGATTGTAAAAGATAAATTGACGGTCAAGATTTTTGAAAACCGCGCCGAGGCAGGTAAGGATGCCGCTCGCGACGGTGCGAACGCCATTCGTGAGATGCTTGCAAAGCAAGAGTGGGTCAACATCATTTTTGCGGCTGCACCCTCCCAAAACGATACGCTTGCGGCTTTGTTCCAGGAGCCCGGTATCGATTGGAGCCGTTGCCGTGCCTTCCACATGGACGAGTACGTTGGCTTCCCCAAGGAAAAGGAGCAGAGCTTTGGCTACTACCTGTACGAGCACGTGTTTGGCAAGCTCCCCTTCGGTGAGGTCTATTACGTAGGCGGAGACAACCCCGATCCCGAGGCTGAGTGCCAAAGTTACGGAGATCTGTTGACCAAATATCCCACCGATATCGTATTCCTCGGTATTGGTGAGAACGCACACATCGCGTTCAACGATCCTTGGGTAGCAGATTTCAACGATCCCAAAAAGGTTAAGCTCGTTCCTCTGGACGAGACCTGCCGCAACCAGCAGGTACACGACGGCTGCTTCCCCACGCTGGCAGACGTTCCCACGCACGCATTTACGCTGACCATTCCTTCCTTGACGGCGGCTAAGGTGATGATCTGCACCGTTCCCGCGGCTACCAAGGCAAACGCTGTTTACGATACCGTAACCGCAGAGATCAGCGCAGACGTTCCCGCAACTATCATGCGCTTGCACGACAACGCAACGATGTACTGCGATCCCGATAGCGGAGCAAAGCTGTTATGATGACAAAAATTATCAACGGCAGAGTGATCAAGGACGGTAAGATCACCGAGGGCGAGCTTTACTTTGCCGATGGCAAGATCATCGAAGGAGCAGAAGCCGCAAAGCTCGGCGCTCCCGATCGCATCATCGATGCCAAGGACAATTACGTTTCTGCCGGATTTATTGATATTCACCTGCACGGCGGTGGAGGATACGACTTCCTCGACGGCACCGAAGAGGCGTTTGAGGGCGCGGCGGCATTTCATGCAAAGCACGGTACCACCGCAATGTGCCCCACGGCAACCTCGGGCGAGTTTGAAGCAACGCTGGAGATGTTCCGTTCTTATAAGGCGATCAAGGAAAAGGATCGCATGGGCTCCGATTTTATCGGCTTGCACATGGAGGGCCCCTACTTTGCACTTTCTCAAAAGGGTGCGCAGGATCCTCGCTACGTGCGCGATCCGGATCCCGCCGAGTACGAGCGCTTTTTGAACGCGACCGACGACATCGTTCGTTGGAGCGTAGCGCCCGAGCGTGATAAGGGCTATGCGTTTGCAAAGGCTCTTGCCGCACGCGGCATTTCGGTAGCCGCCGCACATACCGATGCAAACTGCGTACAAATGACCGAGGCTGCCGAAAACGGCTATACCCACATGACGCATTTCTACTCCTGCATGAAGGGCGTTGAGAGAATCAACGGTATGCGTATTGCGGGCGCAATCGAGGCGGCGTACCTCAACGATAACATTACGGTTGAGGTCATTGCCGACGGTATGCACCTGCCCTACGAGCTGTTGAGAATGGTCTATAAGCTCAAGGGAGCGGACAGAACCGCACTCGTTACCGATGCTATGCGCGGCGCGGGTATGCCCGAAGGCATTGAAACGGTTCTCGGTAAGCTGGATAACGGACTTCCTTGCCGCATCGAAAAGGGCGTGGCATGGATGATGGACGGTCAGGCGTTTGCAGGTAGCGTTGCTACCACCGATCGTTTGGTTCGCACCATCGTTGCCGCAGGTATCCCGCTCGTCGATGCCGTCAAAATGGCATCCGAGGTTCCTGCCAAGCTCGTGGGCTGTACCTCCAAGGGTACGCTCGATGCAGGCAAGGATGCGGACATCGTTATTTTTAACGAGAACGTTGATATGCAATACGTCTTTGTAAGAGGCAAGCAGATCGTTTGATCGCAGGCTATAAAAGTATTCTAAAATGGATGCGCTCCGTGTTTTATGCGGAGCGCATTTTTTTTGGGTTTCCGAAAACCACCTGCTAAGCAGGTGGTTCAGTAGAGGCTTTTGCCGTTGAGCAATCCCGCCGCAGCGGTAGGCTCCCCTGTGTAAGGGGAGCTGTCAGCGAAGCTGACTGAGGGGTTGTACTTGTGCGAAATCAGAAAAACAATCCCTCCGTCACGGCAAGCCGTGCCACCTCCCTTTACACAAGGGAGGCTGAAAA
>JAZQYE010000165.1:0-19450 GCA_045633385.1 Eubacteriales bacterium
AAATTTTCATACTTCCCGTATTGTAAATTGCTCCGCCTACTTTAGTTGCAGAGTTTCCATCAAACGTACAACCTCTCAAAGTTGCCGTTCCCTCGGCAGACTTCCAATAAATCGCGCCTCCACCACTGGAAGTTCCTGTAGCGGCACACGAATTACCCGTAAAAGTACAATTATTGACGAATAATTTACAACGGTCAGCCGCATAAGAACGTATAGCGCTTCCTCCGACGGTGTTAGTCCCGAGAGTAGAACAACCAGTAAATTCACAAGCATTTATATACAGAGTTGATTTATTTGCTTTACTTTGACTTCCGCCTGTGGTGGAATTATAAACGGTACAGAAAATTCCTCCCGCCTCTGTCGCCGATAAGTTTGACAAGACTGAATTGGCCATATACATATGGCGCTCACGGTTGCCGGTCGAAAATTGAATTGCGCTATTGCTTGCAAAATCAACATCGTAAATCCTACAATGACTCATATAGAGGGTACCGTTAGATACTGTTATCAAATTGTTATCTTTTGTTGATCCATACGATTCAACAAAATGTGTTATATTTATTTGTTGCTCTTCTCTACGACCTTGAATAACGAGAGTACCACTATAATCACTAGAGCCAACAGTAAATCGCCCAGAGTCCGTTGTTTTGATAGTTTCTGAACCTTCAGCGAGAATAATCATAGTTCCGTATACAGTATGGCTCCATCCCAACTGAAAATATCCTCTGTTATCCTTGGACAATTTATATATACCGATATCACCGGATGCGACAGTAATACTTTCGGTTGTCTTTCCATTTATCTCTGTTGCAACCGCTAACAACCTTGTATATATTTGTTCATGCACTTCCCAATATCCGCCAAAATTCTGACCGTTGAATACGCCTGTAATCTTGTCAACCGTATTGTCATCTGTTGTCGAATTCCCTGTAGCATTCCATTCAATCAACGCCAAATCTGCATCGACCAATGACTTTGTATCGGTTATCAGATATGCCTTGCCATCAATGATAATATGATCGCCATCAATCTCTGCGGAAAAAGCATTAAAAGTAACAACACAAATCACCGTCACGAGCATAATGAGGGTGACGATGACAAGATATATATTTTTTTTCAAAAATTGTCGTTTATTAGCCAACGCTCTCACTCCTCTCGTTTAGTTAGGTTCTGGATGTGCCTCGGTATTGTCTACCTCCACATTGAAGTTTTCAGCCGTGTAGGCAGTAGTATCTCCGCTTGCCTTAAAAAATCTATAGGTGTGGGAAGAATAGGTCATTTCATTGAAGCTTACCATATCGGTAAAGGTCGAATCAGTGATCTCACCGCTCATGAGCGGATCGGTCTTGTCAGGAATCAGACTTGAGGGGAACGCAATCGAAGCTTCGCCCTTAACATTCTGCGTCATAACTGTGAGCAGTACGTAATGCTCTGTCTGTGTGACGCGCTTATAAACAACGGTATCCTGCACGTCACTAACGGTAAAGGTAGCAGTCAGCACGCGCTCATATCCGTTTTTGCCCGTTGCCGTGACTGTATAGGTCTGACCGGGCTGCATATCGGAGATCGTAATATCAACGAAACTCCGTTCATTACCGCGCAGCGGTTCACTATATTCTGAAAGAGTTGCGGCGGGCGTTACCGTTACTTCATAGTAAACGTCAAGCTCACTGACACGCAATGTATCGGGATAGTTCATCAAACGAAAGGTTACGGTGCTGCCGCTCGCGATATTGTACGAAGCACCCTTCTCTGTCAGATAATCACTTTCAAAATACATATTTTTGGATGTGACTACACCCTTTCCGCTATCAATTTCTTTAACGTACTTTGCATATACACCGCTAAGAACGGAAGCAAAAATTACAAGTGTCAAAGCAGACACAAGCAGTATGATTATGTTTTTCTTACGACTTTTAAAAAACTTAGCCATGGTTGCCCTCCTTTCTTGCTTTATTGGCACAAATTAATCTTTTTGCTCTGCACGAACTGTGATCTCTATTTGCGAGACCATTCCGACAAAGCTGATATTATTCTCGGTTTCGGGCCACTCTACGTAGAACGTAAGAACGCCGCTTTGCCCGGGCAACAGTGTCAAGCTTGCACAATCCTTTTCCTGCGACACCAGCTCAACGCTCGTTTCACCCGACTTAATGACCAGCGGCAGTTCTCCGAGCAGTTCTCGACCACTGACGACAAACTCCACAGTCACTTCACTGTTGTTTGTTACCGAATAGGTATAAGTCATTCTCTTGCCGGGATACAGATCGTCCCCTATTATAAAAGTCTCTGCAACCGTATTGTCGCTCTTGGTGATCTTTAAGCTTTGGCTAACGCTGAACTCCGCTACGCGAGCGTTATCAGAGCTGTCTGCGGAGGTTGTATACCTTGCGTAAATGCCTGAAACCATATAAGTACTGACAAGTGTCAAACACAAAATCAGAAGCCCTGCAAAGAAGCAGATAGGCGTTTTTCTATTAAATTTTGACACACGCACCACCTGCTTTCTACTTAATTTTTGGTGTTTTCTCCGTTTTTGAGACGTTCTATTTCCTCTCGGATCTACTTCAGATCCTCCTGCTTTGCACGTTTATCCTTGCAAACGAGCGTTCCATCAGATATACCAAATGGAGAGCTAATTTGTGTTACGCAATCACGTGCTCTTTGTTACGCAGGGCGCCACGCACAAGCCTTGAACCTAAAAACCGTACCGTTCGAACCGCACAGATTCGCAATGGTAAGCTCTTTATTGCGTTGTGCGCTTCGTTTGAAAATACGGTATTTGGGTGTGGCGCAGCCGGTAACGCACTACCTTGGGGTGGTAGCGTAAGGCTTTATTTCCGATGTAAAGACGCATTTCGTTTCAAATCCCGCTTCAGCACAGGCTAACTCAAAGCCTTTACGAATACCACCAATTCCAGCAAACAGATCGATGAATATTGTTTCCCATTCCGGGGCGGTTGCCACCGCCACCGCCTTTCTGTATTATTCGTTTTTAAGCTTTTCAATTTCTTCCCTGAGAGAATCCAATTCGCTTTTTTTCTGTTCTTTATCTTTTCTGAACGAAGACTCCATAAACAATATTGCTAAACCAAGCAAAACGATCGTACCTATTGGAGTTTTGATTAGTTGGACCAGGTATCCGACAAAGGGGATCGCGTAAACCACTTTACCCTTTATGTTGTTTATACTGATTGGATCATCGTCTTTGTCATTGTCATCTCCGCGAGTGATTATCTCATCTCCGTTGATCGAGATTATCCTATGAACTATTGCAATTCTCTTCGTTTGATAGACAACAACGTCTCCCACCTCGTAGCTGTCGGACGGCACAACGATCAAAAGATCATCCACCGAAAGCTCGGGCTCCATACTGCCCGACAAAACAACGGTAAGACCGAAGCCAAAGGGCATCGGCAACGTGTTACCGTTGATCCTTGACGCATTGATCGAATAAACGCTTACACCGATAAACGCAGCAAGAATCACAAGCAGAACAGTTCTTATAATTGCTTTTTTCTTACTTTTCAAAACAAACACTCATCAACCCTTGGTAACGGTGACCTTATCGCCGTTAGCGACAATGGTACGCCTTGCCTCTGAGGATATTTCCTGCATTTTAACGATGAACGCCTTTTGGATAGCATAGCCGTTTCTCGCAAGAATCTTCACCTTGTTAGTCTTTTCGGGTATAAGACCTTTCTTCTTGAGTATAGACAACGAAATAACGTCGCCCGATTCAATCGCCCTATTTAACGTTTGTCATCGGTAATGTCAAAATTTATGTAAATATTTTTACCGCCAAAGCCCTCTCTCTTAGGAAGAGTTCTGGAAACTTTACCGCCAAAGTCCTCTCTCTTAAGAGGAGTTCCGGAAACTTTACCGCCAAAGTCCGCTCTCTTAGGAGGAGTTCTGGAAACGATCACGTATTCGGTTTTAGGTACAGGCGCGGGGGGAGGACTTAGAACGGGCTCAGGCTCTTTACCGTGGCGTTTGACAATCGAAGCTATCAGGAGTATCATAATGATAAAGAGAAGTATCGCGGCAATCAGCAAAGCAAGATTCCTTGCCATACCGGAGGGAACGAGTCCGCCGTTAACGTCAACGTTCGTATTGGCAACCGCGCTCAATTCAAAAGAAACGTTAAGTTCGATGTTATCGCTAACGTCACCGAGAGAGGTATCGAAAGCATCGTTTCCACTTTCAAAGGGCCACATCCACTGAAAAACGTATTCCACCGTCTCGTTTTTCTTGAGGATACCCGTATAATAAACGTCGCCAATCTCCTCAAGGGGCGCCCATTCCGTGGCAGAACCAAGGATGTAGTTATCGTCGGGGTCAATTATTCTTACGAGTATGGGAAGCTTCTGCAATGAATTAAAGGTCAGTCCGGGCTCAAGGCGATAGTCAAGCGCATATTTATCAACGTTTCTGAGGCGGATGGTATAAGAAACGTCAGTACCGGGGGCAATGACCTTGTCGCCATTTGCGCCCTTTACGACTATCTCACCGCTTGAGTTTTTATAATTTATCGAAAAGACATCGATCTCACCGGTCATATTGGTTTTCAGGCCTACTGCTCGGCTGTCTGCCTGAGCGTATTCCGCAATCCTTATCGAAAGGACCACTATCGAAAGGATCAAAAGCAAGGCTATAGTGGCTATTGCAACCCAAAAGCACTTGCGAACCTTAAGCAAAAAAGACTTTTGCTTTTCGGATGCAGCCTCACCGTCCGCGAATGCACTGATATTCGTATTTTTTACCATCGTTTTTCTCCTTTCGGTCTGAGTTTTGATTTTTAGCTTTTCAAAGCATTTATAATTTTCGCATAAAAACCTTGAAAAACCAAAAACATTGATTTTGACTCCATTGAATCCCCCCTAGCCCAGCCACAATGGGCCGGGAGGGATTCAATTATGTGTTTGTGTTGATTATTTGGTGTACTGGTTAACAGCGCAGGTTACCTCAAGGGAAATTCCCGAAGCATTGTCTTCTGCTGCCTGGTTGCCGAGGTATGTGTCGTTTGCGTCAACTCCGGTAAACGACCAAGACCAAGAAACGGTAAGCACATCTGTGATTGTGTTCTCCACTCCGAAAACATCAGTCGTGTCTTCGATGGCCTGCTTTACTCTGCCTGCAAAAGCCTCAAGGGTTTCATCACCGTGTGCGCCATCTCTAAATGCATAATCAATATTGTTAACTCTGAAAACGATAGGACAATAGGGGGTACCATCCGAAAGAGTCCAACCGTCAAGCGTAAGAGTTGCCTCATATTTCAGTTCAACGGCAACTTCAGGCGTACCGCTAATGGCAAACTTAGCAAGCTCGCCGGCTGTTCCGGGAGCTACGACTGGTTCATCGGCTTTAACAAGTACCGTGTCATCACTAGCTTCATACTGTTCTTTGAAGGCGGTGGAAGTAGCGCGTACTGTAACGCCCCACTTAGCTACTCTAGCGGAGTCTTCGCTAAAATCGGAGGAGGTGTACTTAGCCCAAGTACCGGAAATTGCACAGGTTGTAAGAAGAACTGCTACCAAAAGAACGGAAGCAAGTCTCATCATCGTATTCTTCTTCATAGTAGAAATTCCTTTCTGAGAAAATAGATTATTCTTCCTTTTTTATACCGAGGAAGTCGGCAACCGCTGAAAGCATTTCCCCGCTTTCTTCGGCTACTTTTAGGGTATGTATATTCAATCCTCGGCGTGGCTCACGAGGGAAGAATCACAAAATTATATTAAGAGGTCAAACCTCAAAATACCTTATTAAATTATGATGCGTCGGTTCCGCTGTCATTCTGATTCGGCGGACTTTGAGCATCTGGCTCGGTGGGCGCGGGCTGAGGCTCGCTCTCGACCTTCTTCTCTGTCATCGCTCTCTCTGCCTTGAGAGCTTCAAGCTCTGCCCTGAGCGCCGCAATATCGCTCGAGTCGGCATCTTCTTTAGCATACAGTCTGCGGCGGATAGCATCGTATCCTACGAAAAGAAGTATGGGCACTACAACGCAGATAATAAATCCGGCAGGCTTTTGCATCTCCATTGCGATATTTCCTGCTACCGGCAGTTTAAACTCGGTATATACGCCAACTACCTTATCGGCGGATCGCAGTATCGCATCGGGCTCGGTCAGATACTTATTATCACCCTTGGTTCTGAATTTCAGAGTTCCATCCTCCTCCAGGACCTCGACAACACGGTGAGTCCAAATGGTAGTAAAATCATCTTCCTCTGCGTAGAAAGAGATAACGTCATCAACCTTTATATCCTTGGGGTCAACCTTTTTCGTGAAGATAAGGTCGCCCTCTTTGATATACGGATCCATTGAATCAGAGAGAACGATAAGAGGCACGATGCCGGCAAAGCCCGGAGCTTCATCCTTGTTGATAAAGCTTTTCACAATCAACGTACAGTTGACGATAAGTATCGGCACGAGGATCACACATAGCACGAAACCGATGACCGTAAAAGTCTTATGCCTCATATCTGCTTTGCTTTTAGTGGGACTCTCTTTCCCATTTACATTTTGAATTTCCGGCATTGCAAAGCTCCTTTCAAAAAAAATTCAATCAAAAGTTTGCAAGAGAGTTTATTTGCGCAAAAAGTTGTATCAATTGTGTACACAACCGACAGTGTTTTTTGGGTACAAATTCTCTACTTACTATATATAATATATAATTATATCACAAATCAAGCAATGTGTCAAGATTTTTTTTAAAAAAAACGGTTGGGATAAAAAAGTGAAGGGAACTTTCCAAAAGTCTCGTGCAAAAGCGTCCAATCTTCGGTCTAATAAATTTATTTTTCTACTGCAAACAAGAAAATCACAACACACAATCAAACTCGTTTTGTTACGCCGGCCGTCACGCGTCAAGTCTTGAGTCTAAAAAAGCGCACCGTCGGAATCACATAGATTCCGCGGTACGCTTTATAAATTCTCAGTGTTACAATATCCGGCCGGCAAAAAGCACTGATGATCCCGCGGTGGCACGTCACTTTAGAGTAAAGGAATCCCATGTGAGAGTAGAAAAATCAAAGACCTTGCCGACGTCTTTGTTTCAAATTCAACGCACGCTCTCTCACATCTTCTCCAAAACGGCGGCGGTGCGGCAGGGGAGGTAGATGAAAAAGCCCTTACCGTACTGCGTTTTTTGCGTACGGTACTCTGTATCGGCGCAAATACGGGCCTCCCCTCCAAACGCGGTATCGTCGCTGGAGAGGATCACGCGATAACTGCCGCCCCCCATCTTTTCACAGCTGACAAACACCTTTGTTTGCGACTGCGTGGGATGCAAGTTAAAGAGGAATATCTTACCCCCTCTTTCAAACAGCACGAGGTTCTTTTTTTCATCTAACCACAGCACGTGTGCCTTTTTTTGCAGGACGTCCTGCTTTAAAAGCCTGATCATGGCACGATCGAACGCCGCAAGCTGACCGAATTTCAGATCCTCGTTATGCACCAACGACCACTGTCTGCGCGCGTAATGATAGCTCCATCCGTTGCCCTCGCGCGGAAAATCGATCCACTCCGGGTGTCCGAACTCGTTGCCCATAAAATTGAGGTATCCGCTATCGGCAAGCGATGCCGTCAGCAGGCGGATCAGCTTATGCATATCCATGGCAGTATCCATGGTAAAACTGCGGTAGCTTTTTTGCATACCCGTGTACATTTCGGCATCTGCCAAGCGGAACATGATCGTCTTATCTCCAACCATTGCCTGATCGTGCGACTCTGCGTAGCCGATGCTCTTTTCCTTGGGTCTTGCACCTGACAGCTCATGCCAAAGCTCAAACACGTTCCAGTTTTCCATGGGACGATCCTTGATCAGCTTGATCCAAAGATCGGGCACTCCCATGGCAAGGCGATAATCAAATCCCATGCCGCCGCATGACAAGGGCAAGCACGCCCCCGGCATACCGCTCATGTCCTCGGCGATCGTGATCGCGCGCGTATCGACCTTGTGGATCAGCTCATTTGCAAGCATAAAATACACACGTGCATCGATATTGGTGTTTGCCGTAAAATATTGCGCATAGCTTGTAAACGCTACGCCGAGTCCGTGATTTTCGTATAGCATAGAGGTCACACCGTCAAAGCGGAATCCGTCAAAGTGGAATTCCTCCTGCCAATATTTGAGGTTGGAGAGCAAAAAGTGCAGTACCTCCGTCTTGCCGTAATCAAAACAGCGCGTGCGCCAAGCCTCGTGCCAACCGCGAGCGCCGGAAAGAAAATACTGATCCTCGGTTCCATCTTGCAAATGCAAGCCCTCCCCCTCGTTGGGGCAGGCGTGGCTGTGCACCACGTCAAGGATTACCGCAATTCCCTTTTGATGGGCGCGATCGATGAGATATTTGAGGTCCTCGGGCGTACCGAAACGCGAGGACGGTGCGTAAAAATTGGTGACCTGATAGCCAAAGGACGCATAATAGGGATGCTCTTGAATTGCCATGAGCTGAACGGTGTTGTAACCCGCTTGCGCGATCCAATCCAGGGTTTTGTCGGCAAACTCGCGGTACGTTCCAATGCCTGCCTCCTCCTGCGCCATTCCCACGTGCGCCTCGTAGATCAGGGGCACAGCACGTCGTTTTTCTTCGTACCAAGCGCCGTCCTGCCAAGCATAGTCTTGGTCGGGACACCATATCTGACCGCAAAGACGATGCGTTCTCTCATCCATCACAGCACGGCGGATATAGGCGGGAATGCGTTCAAACACCTCCCCCTCATAAGATACCAACAGCTTGACGCATTGCCCGTGACAAAGTGCGTCCCAACCATCCAGCGTCAGCTCCCATACACCGTCTTTTAAGCGCGTTAAGGGGTGTGCGGTAGGGTTCCAGCCATTAAAATCACCATACAGCCATACGGCATCGGCATCGGGGAGCCACTCGCGAAAGCTCCAGCCCCGATCGGTGCGATGAAAACCAAAATACAAATATCCGTTTGCAAAATGGCGCATGGAACGCCCCTTGAGTAGTTTACGGCGGCTTGCGCAAAAATGCTCCAGATGCAAGCGTACCTCACCGAGAAAGGGCTCTAAATATGGGTCGATGTCATGCAAACGCTGCAATGCCTTTTCTACGTTCATCAAAAGCTCTCCTCTCTGTGTAAAAACAACCCCGCGCCTTACTTTGGGTGTACGAACGGCCTCTTCCGACTCCATTATATCACACATCCCTGCTCTTGTCAATGAAAAAACTCGCTTCTTTCCGACAAAATCCGTCCAAACCGAATTTATACCGTCGCAGCACACTCAAAAAGTGTTGTTGTTTTCATTTTTTGGCACTCGACGTCCAAAATATGTTGAATAAATTGTTAATTTCTGTCTTTTGAGCAAGGAAATGATTGACTTTGAGTTGTTTTTTTGATATAATAAAATTTGTCGCTGTTTATAATCATAATGAGGAGTATTTATGAGCGAAAACTTTTACAAACTCAAACGAAAGTCCTTTTGCATCCGCTTGATCAAATCGATCGTAGCCGGTGCTTCCATCGGACTGCTGACGGCAGGCATTCTGCTTTTGCTGACCAAAACGGAACGGTTTATACTACCGCTCCCCACAACCGTGCTGATCGCACTTGGCGCAACGCTTGTCATCGGCACGATCCTGTTCCTTCTTCTCCACGTCTCCGACCGCAAGCTTGCAAAGCGGCTGGACAAGCAGTTTTCTCTGCAGGAGAAGGTACAGACCATGCTCGAATACAAAAACGAGCAGGGTGCAATGTATGATCTGCAACGTGAGGATACCGATCGCACACTTGCCGAGCTGATCAAAAAAGGCGTGCGCTTTCAACGCTTGTGGATCTATTTGCTCCTGCTGTTGCTCGGTGCCGCAGCACTCACCGGCGCGTTGCTCTACACCCCCGAGCCCGAGCCGCCCGTGATTGAGGAGGAGGTTCCCTTTGCCTTGACCGAATTACAGATCGTTGCCCTGGAGCAATTGATCCAATCGGTGCAAGACTCCGAGATGCAATCCCCTTACCGCGAGCAAGTGGTAGAGGAGCTGACCGTAATGCTCGATGCCCTGAAGGTTGCAACCACGATCGAGGAACGCGACGCGGCAACCGATGCGGCGATCTCGCAGATCTACGATATTACGGATGCCTCCTCGCAAGCGTGTGAATTGATCGATGCGCTTTGGAAATACGACAACGAAAGTGTAAAGACGCTTGCCAAAACGCTGAATTACTACGATTGGCCCAAAGCCGACGAGTGGGATAAGTTCAACGGGACCTTGCAGGATTTCCGCAACACGATGGTACACGCCGATTCCACGTCCGAATCCCCTGATGAGAGTAAGATGACACAGGAGACGGCACTTTGGCTAATGAACGTCGGCACGGGCATCAAGACCTCCGTGACCGCCTCCGCCATTTCCGCCGAGGATGCGCTGTCAGTCGTTTTGATGCGACTCGCCTCTGCCGAGGAAGAGAATGCAGACGGCACACGCGTGTACGGTCTTGCAAAGCTCTCCACGCTCTGCCCCACCGCGGGATATGCAAGTACCCAACGCGAATTGGATGCGACCCTGACGGCGCTTGGCAGTGAGATCTTTCGCGCCTTGGAACAGCACGCCGCAAACACCTCTACGGGTGAGGCGGCAATGACCAAGATAGCGGATATGTTCGATGCGACCCTTCCGCTCTTCAAGCGTCCCAATTTGCGCGAGACCTCTGCCGAAAACGTAACGCCCGACGGTGAGGACGGCGAAAACATCGGTGGCGGCATTGGCTCCGGCGCAGTATTTGGAAGTGACGACCTCGTCTTGGACCCCTATACCAATACGTACGTGCAGTACGGAACGATCTTGGATCAATATTACAACCTGATGTTTGGCAAGCTGCAAGAAGGCGGCTTTACAGATGCCGAAAAAGAAGCCCTTGAGAAATACTTTGATATTCTCTACGGCAAAACCGACGAAAACGAAAATGAATGAGAGGAACATAAATATGAGCAATACAGAAATCAACACCGTTGAAGCGGAGCAGGTCAAGCTGTTCAGCGAAAAGATCGCAAAGGTAAGAGAAGAGCTGGCAAAGGACGTGGTAGGTCAAGGCGGCATTATCGATAACGTCATCATCGCCATCGTTGCGGGCGGAAACGTCCTTTTGGAGGGAGTTCCCGGCGTTGGAAAGACCCGTTTGGTACGCTCCTTGGGCAAGGTGCTTTCCCTTCCCTTCTCCCGCATTCAGTTCACTCCCGACCTGATGCCCTCTGACGTAACGGGTACCAACATTGTGGAAAAGGACGAAAACGGCAGACTTGTGACCAAGTTCCGTCACGGCCCTATTTTTGCAAACCTCGTTCTTGCCGACGAGATCAACCGTGCAACCCCCAAGACGCAATCCGCAATGCTGGAGGTCATGCAGGAGCACAAGGTGACCGTTGCAAACGTATCCTACAAGATTGAGGAGCCCTTCTTCGTTTTGGCAACCGAAAACCCCATCGAGCAGGATGGTACCTATCCGCTGCCCGAGGCGCAAATGGACCGCTTTATGTTCAAGCTGATCGTCGGCTTTCCAAGTGCCGCAGAGCTTGCCGACATCGTTAAGATGACGCAGGTCACCATGGCAGAGACCGCCGAGGCTGTGATGAGCGGCGAGGACATTCTCGCAATGCGCGCGCTTGCATCCTCCGTTCCCGTAGCCGACGACGTGTTGAACTATGCCGTTAATCTGGTATCCAACACGCACCCCGAGCTTTCCACCTCCACCGCATCCACCAAAAAGTACGTCAAGTACGGTGCATCTCCCCGTGCGGCGCAGGGCTTGATCACCGCGGCAAAGGTTCGTGCGCTGATGTGCGGCAGATACAACGTGGCATACGAGGATATCGATGCGCTTGCCTGCCCCGTTCTGCGTCACAGAATCAAGATCAACTACACCGCCATTAACGACAAGCTGGGAACCGACGACGTCATTGCGCTGATCGTAAAAGAAACCAAAAAAGGTCGTTGATCGGCATGGCAAAAATGATCATTGACGAGGCGTTTTTGTCAGAGCTGGAGGCTCTGCAAACGCTACTCAGAAACAACGTCGCCGGTATGTTTGGCGGCAACCACCAATCCAAAAGTTTTGGATCCTCGTGTGAGTTTGCCGACTACCGCGACTACGTTCCCGGAGACGATATTTCCAAGATCGACTGGAACGTCTATGCTCGCTTTGACAAGCTGTACCAAAAGCTGTATTTGGACGAGCGCCAAATGCACACGCGCATCTACATCGATGCCAGCCGCTCCATGCAACACGGTACACAAGAAAAAGCCGAGCAAGCCGTTCGTATGGCGGCGGCGTTCGCCTACCTCTCGGTCAATGAAATGGACAAGGTATCGATCTATGCCATTCACGGCAACCGCGTGGATGAGGTGATTTCGGGCATGGTAGGAAAGGACGCCTTTCTCTCCTGCATCAACCGCCTCAACGAGATCGAGTTCACCTCCGACGTCGCCATCGGGGACGCCATTCTCTCCTCCAAGGTCGGCATGGGAGACGGATACTCCATTTTGATATCCGACTTTCTCACCGACGAAAACTATGAACGCGCCATCGACCGCTTTGCCGAGCAAAGGCGTGATATTCTTTGCGTGCAGATCCTTTCGCGCGAGGAGCTCAATCCGCAGTTTCGCGGAAAGATGCACCTCTTTGACGCCGAGGATACGCAAAGCTTCTTCCGCCGCAAGATCGACAAGGATCGCGTCAACGCCTATAAGGAGGCTCTCAAATACGTCACCGAGCGCATCAAGGGATACTGCGAAGCGCGCGGCGGCTTCTATATGCTCGTACCCGCGTATGCAGGCATGTTTGAGATCTTCTTTGGCGATCTGGCAGATATGGGGGTACTCAAATGAGCTTTACGTTCCCATTGGGTCTTTTGGGCTTGCTGGCAATTCCCGTTATCATCGTCATCTATATTCTGCAAAGCAAGTACACCGAACAGACCGTCAGCTCCACCTATCTGTGGCACCTGAGTAAAAAATTCCTCAAGCGCAAAAATCCCTTGAGCGGACTTACGGGCTTGATCAGCCTCATTTTGCAAATTTTGGCAGTAGTCACCATTTCCCTGATCATTGCACATCCCATCTTCACGCTTCCGGGTGCGGCAAACAACTATTGCTTTGTGCTGGATGCCTCGGGAAGCATGAATATGACCGAGGGCAAAAAAACGAGATTTGAAGAAGCGCAGGACGAGATCGCAAGCGTGATCCGCGCCTCCAAGGACGGTAGCTCTTATTCCCTGATATGCGTTTCAAACGAAACGGTACGCGTATTTGAAAACGTGCGCGATAAAAAGACAGCCATTGAGTTGCTCCGTTCCACCGAGCCTTCTCACACCTCTGCTCCTTACGCAAGCACCCTGCGCGCCGCGCAAAAGGTATTTGACAACGACCACTCCACTCTGATCTATCTGGTCAGCGACAAAGGCTACGAGGCACACGAGAACATAGAGGTCATCGACGTGGGTGACGAAACGGTCAACAACTACGCCATCACCTCTGCCACCTACTCGCACGTAGGCGGCAAATTGAGCGTGCAGGCAAACGTGATCTCCTACGTTTCCGATGCAAACCTTTCGTTGCGCTTGTACGTGGACGGAGAGGTAGCCGACGACGTGCAGGTATCGGTTACGGCAGGCAAAGAAAGCGTTGTGACTTTGGAGGCAAAATGCACCTCCTTTCAATCTTTCCAAGCCGAGATCATAACGGCGGACGGTTATTTGCACGATAACGCGATCACCACCTACAACCTCAAAAGCGATAAGACCTACAGCACGCTGATCGTCAGCGATACGGGCTTCTTCTTCTCCTCCGTGATCGATGCCTTGGTGGACTCCGAGATCCGTACCGTTACCCCCGAGGAGTACGAGAGCGTGACCGAGACCTATGGCTTATACATTTTTGACTCGTACGTTCCCGCCACTCTGCCCGATGCAACCGTTTGGTTGATCAACGCCGACAGAAACATTGAAAACGCAGGCTTTGGCGTGCGCGGAAAGATCTCACTCGGTACGGCAGAACCGATCGAAAAATCCAAATCCACCGCCACGAGCGTACGCGTTCTGCTTGAGGGTGTGGAAGGCAAGGACATTTACATCTCGAACTACGTCAAATACAGCGGTATGTACCTCAACTTTGCAACGCTGTTCTCCTATGACTCCAATCCCCTGATCTTTGCGGGCTCAAACGCGCTTGGCAACCGTCAGGTCGTGTTTGGCTTTGACCTGCACGAGTCGGATTTTGCACTCTCCACCGATTTTGTCATTTTGATGCGCAATCTGCTGGAATACTCCTTCCCCGACGTCATCAACAGCACCAACCACACGGTAGGTGAGGAGGTCGCGGTCAACGTTCTTGCAAATGCCGAAAACCTCAAGGCGATATCGCCCTCGGGAAAGGATATCTATATGGAGTCCGACGGCAGTACCGCAACACTCTCCCTGACCGAGGTAGGCACCTATACCGTCAGCCTGTACGTGGGCGGCGTTGAGAGCAAATATTACATTTTTGCAAGCGCAGATCCCGAAGAAAGCAAGCCCGTGCGCAACGAGGCTGACTTCTCGCTTTCGGGTGAGCGTGTTGATGCCAACATCGACGGCACGTACGATCCGCTCGTATTGCTGTTTATCTGTCTGGCACTTTTATTCATTGCGGATTGGGGGGTATATTGCTATGAAAAATATCAGCTTCGATAATCCCTATCTGCTCCTACTGGCAATTCCGCTTGCATTGGCGGTTATTATTCCTTTTTTGATCTCGCGCAACAAGGATAACCGTACGCCGCTGTGGACGACCTCTCTCGTCCTGCATGTCATCATCATTGCGTTGATCGCACTTGCCGCGGCGGGCATTTCTACCGTGAGCGTGCTGACCAAAACCACCGTTTACGTGCTTGCCGACGTCTCCTATTCCTCTGACCGAAACCTCGATCAGATCGACGAATACGTCGCAGAGATCAAGGAATCCCTGCCCGTTAACACAAGCATGGGCGTTGTTTGCTTTGGCAAAAACTGCGTGGTGGTCACGCCTGCCGGCAGAACGATCAAGAGCGTTTCGGAGGCAAAGCTTGATAACAGCGCCACCGATATTGCAGGTGCACTCACCTATACCGAGGGCTTGTTTAAGGGCGACACGCTCAAGCGCATCATTCTGATCACCGACGGTAACGATACTGTTAACCAAAGCACCGCCTCCCTCGCCTCTACCGTAGAGCGTTTGACAGCATCAGGCATTAAGATCGACGCGATCTTTTTGGACAATACGTTGAGCGAGAACGAGTGCGAGGTACAACTGATGGAAGCGGAGTTTTCCGCATCCTCCTACATTGGTCACACGAACGAGGCAAAATTCCTCATTCGCTCCTCTGCGCAGACCGAGCTGATGCTGGAGCTGTACGCAAGACCTCTTGCAACCGCCGGCGCATCGGAGGTCGAGTTTGAAAAAATCGATTTTACGGTCATTTCTGCCGTATCGGGACTTGCAACCGTTCGTATGCCCCTTCCCAACGACACCGAGGGCACCTATGAGTACAAAGCCGTTTTGGTGTGCGACGGTGATATTTCCGAGTACAACAACACGCAGATCTTTACCCAAAACGTAGTCAAGCAGTTGCGCATTCTGTTGGTTACGGGAGACTCCACCGACGTCTCGGTCCTCACATCGGCGTACGGTACAAGTGCCGACATTGACAGCTATGTCATCGGCGGCGGTACCAACCGCATTCCCTTTACCTTGGAGGATCTGATCGTTTACGACGAGATCATTCTCTCCAACGTGGATATCCGCGACGTAAAAAACGCAAACGCCTTTATCGATTCGGTCGATACGGTGGTATCTCAATACGGAAAGAGCTTGATCACCATGGGCGACCTGCAACTGCAGACCAATGCCGAGAACGCGATCTTCCAAAAGCTTGGCGAGCTCCTCCCCGTCAAATACGGTGCATCTAACCGTGAGGGTAAGCTTTACACCATCGTATTGGATATTTCGCACAGTATGTTCATGGCATCTAAATTCACCATTGCCCGCGATACCGCCATCAATCTTTTGTCGGTGCTGGACGATGACGATTACGTCTCGCTCGTAACCTTCTCGGGCGAGGTCAAAACACTTCCCGCAAAAAAGGTCAAGGAGTGCAGACAAGAGCTTGTGGAATACATCAGCTCCCTTTCCACCGACCACGGAACCGACATCGGACGGGGTCTTGAGGAGGCACTCAAAGCCATTCGCGCACTCAATCTTTCCGAAAATCAGATCATGCTCATTTCCGACGGCTTCAGCTTTGAAAGCACCGTGAATGCAGTTGACGTTGCAAAGGATCTGTACGCTATGGGAGCTACGCTCTCTGCCGTAACCACCTACATTCCCGCCGAGGGAGCAAACGGCAGAACGACCATGCGCAGTATCGTCAACGCGGGACAGGGCGGTAACTACTACGAGATCTCCACTCCCGAGCAGGTCTTTGGCGTGGTGTTCGGACAAATGGCAGGCGAGGTGGGTGATGCCATCGTTTACAAGGACTCTGCCGTAGCCATTAAAAAGTATAAGGACGGTATCATTCAAGGTATCTCCAAGTTCCCCACCGTTTCAGGCTATATCGTATCCTTGGAGAAATACGACGCCACCGTTCCCCTGACCGTGACCTACGTCAAAGCCAACGGTTATCAGGAGACCGTTCCGCTGTACGCCTACCGCTCCCACGGTAACGGCCGCGTGGCAACTCTGACCACAAGCTTTTCCGACGGTTGGACAAAGCATTGGACCGATGATGACGTCAACCGCCTGTTGATCAATCTGTTGGTCAGCAACACACCGCGCACACGCGTGGAATATCCCTTTACCGTCAATATGCAACGCACCGAGTATGACGCTTATATTGAGATCGTTCCCGGTATTCTCGATCCCGCCGCAAAGACCACACTCCGCATCACCTATCCCAACGGCAGAAGCATCAAGCGTGAGCTTGCATTTGACTCTCAAAAGTATTTTTACTCCATCGAGACCGAAATGACGGGGCTGTATCGCTTTGACATCACCTATCAGTACGATGAAAGCACCTATACGGCAAGCACCTCCTTCTACCTCCCTTATCTTCCCGAATACAACGCCTTTGCCGTGTTTGACAAATTCAGCGTGTATGAGTTTATGCGTGGAAACGGAAGCGTGAACGTAGATGAGATCCCCGATCTGACTCTCGACAAAAATGAGCTGACGACCTATCAAAAGAGCTACGCCATTCCGCTTTTGATCGCGGCGATCGTATTGTTCGTCATTGACGTGCTGGTTCGAAAGCTCCGCATCGGCAAACGTAAAAAAGCACAAAAAAGAAACGCCTGAAAGGAGAACACGATGAAACGACTGAAAAAAATATGTGCGCTTGCGTGCGCCGTTCTCGCGCTGTTCTCCTTGATCGCGTGTGAGGGCGAATATCACTACGGAAATCAATCGCAGGTGCAGGATACCGATACCAAGGATCCAAGCGGCGGCGAATACGTTCCGCCCGAAATGAATGACGATCCCTCCGACGATTTTACCGTAACGGTCAGAGCCGACGGTCAGCCCTATTCGCCGCGTATGGAGATGTTCGTTTATTGGAGCGACGGCTTTAGCGTTCACACCGCCAAGCTGGATGAAAACGGCGTAGCACGCATCGACGGCTTGGACGGTGACTACAAGGTCACCCTCTCCGACGTTCCCAACGAGTACACCTATAACCCAAACGATAACGTTGCAACGAATGACAACCGCAATATCGTGTTGGATCTTTATACCCTCAACCGCCTCAGCGGATCGGGCACAGGTCTTTACGATTGCTACAGCTTTCGCGAGACGGGCGTTTACTGCGCCGTGATCAACAGCGCGGATGACGCCGTGTATTTCCAATATGCCCCCAGCACCAACGGTACCTACACCATTGAAAGCTGGATCGACACCACCGCCGACAACATCAATCCTTACATCGACGTTTACGGCGGTCACTCCCAATACAAGTATTACATCAAGACCACCGACGACGGCGGTGCAGTGGGAAGCTACACCATCAATTTCATTCACACCGTGCAAATTGCGGATGAAAACATCAGCTCCGGCGGACAGGCTACCTACACCTTTGCGGTAAAGGCAGAATCCAAAAACAACAAATACCCCATCACCATTACCTTTGCGGTCAAGAGAAACGGAAGCTTTGAGAGCAATCGCCCCGCCAAGGAGACGGGCGTTGCGGTATCGACCTTTGATTTTTCGGACTTTGATCTTTCCCAACATCAATACGGCGGCGATTACGTATTGACCTACCCCGAGTATCACCTTTCGGGCAGTACGTACGTTTTTGACGAGGATCTGTTCCGCTTGTGGGAGAAAAAGGACGGCGGCGACGGCTTTTATCACGTTTACAATACCGAAAAGTACGCCTCCACCAATGGCTACGGTCCCATTCTGTACGCCTCCGTTACAAAGGCTTGCCGCTTTATCGACCGTGCTTTCAGCGAGATCGAGTACCGTGACGGCGAGACCATCAACGCGGCGCTGACGCTCAACGGTATCAATTACAAGCACTTTATCGAGGGCTATACCTTCCTCTCCACACTCGGCAACGTCAATGGCGGAAGCTATTATTGCGCCACCGAATGTACCTGCCACAATGCGGACGAATCCAAAGAAAATTGGGCGTGTCCCGAAGGATGTAACAATTGTCTGGATTCCTGCCGTCAATGCCCGGCAGAGCTAATCGGATTTGAAGGTTACCAAGCATACGCCAACAGCGACGGTATGGTGCCCGTAACCGAGGAGCTCAAGGAGTTTTTGGCAGGATACTCGCAAAAGCAGACCTTCTTCTATGACGGCAGAGGAACACTGGAAACAAGCCCCTTTGAAAACAAGTATTATCAGGCTGTCAAGGGCTCCGATTGGCTCTTTGCCTGCGCGTACTATCACCCCAAGTAAACACATACCCACGGCGAGCGACCGCAGACACTCGCATTCCAAAACGGGGAGCACAAAACGCATTTTGGCGTGTGCTCCCCGTTTTTCTCTTTATTACGTTAATATAAAAAAGAACATTTTGTTAATTTTTAGGATTTAACTTGCTTTTTGGTATATTTTGTAGTATAATTTCCGTGCGTTCGATGCCTACATCTATTATATATTTTAGCAAGCTAAAGTATCGATGGGTCAAGGCATCGGTATGTTTCTCTGCTTGTTGCGAGCAAACAAATATTTTTCAAGGAGGCTCTGTTATGAAAAGAGTAATTGCGCTCCTTCTGTGTCTCATCCTCGTGGTCAGCATGTTTACTGCATGTGATGACAACGGCGGAACCGAAACCACAGAAACCGGAGACAACCAGCAACAGCAAAACCCCGGCCAAGACAGCCACACCCATACCTTTAGCACGGAATGGTCTTCCGATGCGGAAGGTCACTGGTATGATGCGACCTGCGAATGCGAGGACGTATCCGTAACCAAGCT
>JAZQYE010000166.1:0-3111 GCA_045633385.1 Eubacteriales bacterium
GATTCTTTTTATTCTTTTACAATTGCAAACTCGTTTCGCAAAACCTCGTCTCGTCTTGTGTCACTCATATCCTCCTCTATGCGCACAAGCTCCTGCCCTGCAAACTCCTTGTAGCATCTGCCGTCCAGCGTTTTTCTGCCCGTCTCGGTCTTCATCGCAACCATATAAGCCTTGTTGAATTTGGAGTCGGGATGCTTTTCGCAATAATATGAAATGGCTGTAAAATCGAGATCCAACTGCGCGTCCTCGGTAAACGAAAAATACCTCTGCCACTCGCCGCCGCGCATTTCATACAGCACCCAGCCAAAGGTCTCCTCCCTTGCAAAGCGGTATTGCTCGCCAAAGTATTCCTGCACGGTTCCCTCCTCCAAGAGCAGCGGAATGCGCGGTGCCACCGAGCCGATGCCTACGTCAACAACGTAGGTCTTTTCATCCAACAAAACGGCGATCACACGGTGACGGCGCAACGGAGTGCCCGTCTCCCCCCTCCAAAAGCGCGCAAAATAGCTGACGGTGCAAAAGCCGACCGCGCGCAGCATATGCTCCAAAAGGCAGTTCAACTCAAAGCAATAGCCCCCGCGATGGCGCAAAACGATTTTTTCATACAGCTTTTCGGGATCGAGCGAGAGCGGGATCCCATCGATGATATCGATATTTTCATACGGTACGGTGCAAACGTGTGCCAGCTGAACCGCCTTTAAAAACGCATGCGTCCGCTCGGGCTCTACGTTGGCAAGTCCGATCCGCTCCAGATATTTTTGAACGTTCATAGGTCATATCCTTTCGTGCACGCCTCGTCTTCTCTGCGTGACAAGGTTATTATACCATTGGCAAGCGGCTTTGTCAATGCATGTTGCAAAAATCTCATGCCTTGTATTGACAAAATACCGCATTTGTGATACAATAACGCTATATGTGCCACCGGGCATTGAAAAGGAGCTTTGATATGTTAAAGGATCAAATTCAAAATAAAGAAAAGCTGATTGGTATGTACGTGCAATTGGCTGACGTTAGCATTGCACGTATTGCAGGCCTTGCAGGCTACGATTTTGTATGGGTGGATACCGAGCACAGCTATATGTCGCACGAAACGTTGCTCTCGCACGTTCTTGCAATTCAGGCAACGGGAACCCCCGTGATCGTGCGTGCGCCGCAGGATGACCTCACCGCAACCAAGCACATTTTGGAAATGGGTGTGGACGGCATCATCTTCCCTATGGTGCACAACGCAGAGGAAGCACGCCGCCTGACCGACTACGCCCTCTACCCTCCCCGCGGCACGCGCGGCTTTGGGCCTATGAATGCCATCAACTACGGCTTTTCGGATGCCAAGGAGTATATGCTCCACGCGCACGAACGCCTGTGCGTATTCATACAGATCGAGCACAAGGATGCAATCGAGCACTTGGATGAGATCATGCAAAACCCGTACATCGACGGTTACGTGTTCGGCCCCAACGATCTTGCCGCCTCGTATGGGCTTGTGGGCGAGCCTTTTTCCGATTTTGTCACCGATGTGATAAAGCAAGCGATTGAAAAGCTGCGCGCAAACGGCAAATACGTGGCAATTGCCTCGGGCGGTTACTCCGACGAGGTGCTGGCGCATTGGAGTCAATTCGGTGCAGATATGCTTTCGGCAGGTGCCGACTTTGACTTTTTACGCGACGGTGCACGCCGCAACCGCATCCATATGGAAAAGATCCATAAAAACAAATAATATCATGTAATAGAAAAAGGAGCAGATTCACACCGTGCATCTGCCCCTTACTTTTTTATGATTGAATGCCGTAAACGCAGGCGTCGGTATCGCCAAAGACCTCGGCAATGATCTTTTCGGTGCGCTCGTCAAAGGAATGGTTGGCAGGCTCTGCAACCGCATTCCCGCCGTACTGCCCAAGCGTCATGCCAAGCTTTTGGATATACGTGTTGCAATACATGCGCGGACAGCTTGCATCCTCCTTTGCCACCAGGTGTACCATGCGGTAGGCAGAACGGTCGAACACGTTATCGTGTACGGTATAATCCCTTGCCGTGTTCTCATAGCTCCAGCCCTTAATATGAGCGGGCGTGTAAACGTTGTGGCGTTGTTGCCCCCAACCGTAGCCCGCAAAGCGCAGAATGTTACCGCTCATTTCGCAATGCTCAATCAGGCTGTCGCGATCTCCGTCACGCTTTTCCAAAAAGTATTCGATCGAATACACGCAGTATTCCACCAGGTTGTTCAAATAACGAATGTTCTTCATGACAATCGGAACGCCCCACGTGGTGACCTGATGGGTGATGCCCGCATCGTAGACCTGGTAGATATAGCAATTGGAAACCTCGTAATCGTCACATCCGCCGTAAACCTCAATGCCGTTACCAAAGCGCGTGACCGAGCCGCGACGCCCCTCGGGATAGTTTGGGTCGGTTCCGTAATAATGCTGAATGGCACCGCCGATCCAACCGATCTCACAGTTGGAAACGTGCAAGCCCACGACCTTTTCGCCCCCCGCACCAATGGCGTGACAGCCGATGTATTTGAGGCAGAGGTTATCAACGGTCACGTTTGCATTGCTCCCCACGCGAATCATATTGCGGCGCGGAAGAGCCTCGATATCACCGTAAACGTCGGCAGGATTTCCGCGGTCACAGCGCAGATACAGGTCTCCAAGGCTTTGGTCGTTCAACAGCGGAACGGGAAAATCCTCGCCCTTGGTGGGTCTGACGTCGGTCTGCTCGTCATAAAAGCAGACCAGATCCAAATCCTTGGTCATTTGCTCTGCCATCACAAACAAGAGGCTCTCGTCCTCGCGGCAAACGAACTGCCCGTTGCGATAGGACGGGATCAGCTTGCGGCAATGTGCCTCGCCGCCGTTAAAGACCAACGTACCGCAATCAAGGATCTTTTCGCGCAAATGCCAAATGTGATGCACGGCGTCGCAAAGCTCCCACAAAGCGACGTCACCAAGGTTTTTATCCCAGCCGTAAAGCTTGGGCTTTTCTCCCTCGCCGTATGCGGCGTAGGTCACACCGGGATAGGTCAGTAAAAAGCCACGAAAGACGTCGCCGCGGCGAAAGCGCACGCCGTCCCCTGCCTGCATAGGGGTTGCGGAAACCTTTGCAAGCGTT
>JAZQYE010000167.1:0-4837 GCA_045633385.1 Eubacteriales bacterium
CTTTTCGTTCATCTCGCGCAACGCCTCGGCATTTTTTGCCGCAATGACGATACCGCCCGTATTGCGGTCGATGCGATTGCAAAGCGCAGGAGCAAAGGATTGCTCGGCATTGGGATCGTACTCTCCCTTTTGCACCAAATATGCCTTGACGTGCATAATCAGGGTGTTTTCCGCCGCAGCGGTATCCTCGTGCACCAAAACACCGGGGCGCTTGTTCAACAGCATGATATTTTCATCCTCGTAAAGAATATCAAGCTTTGGCGTAATGCGGTACAAAGCCCCCTCGTCCCCCTCGGGAGAAGAAAAGAACTCGTCGCGAATAAACAATTGGATCTCATCCCCCTCGCACAGCATATACTTTTGCTCTGTGCGCGCGCGGTTGACTTTGATCTTTTTGGTGCGGATAAATTTATACATCAAGGACGTGGGAAGCCCCTTGACAGCCTTGGATAAAAATTTATCCAATCGTTGCCCTGCATCGTTGTGCCCAACGGTAATAATCTTCATTCATTACAAGGCGGGGAAACCGTTGATAGCTCCCCCGCGCTCCTTTTCTGTTTTGTTTACAGTGTGCCGAAAATACGGTCGCCCGCATCTCCGAGACCGGGAACGATATATGCATGATCGTTCAATCTTTCATCCAATGCAGCCGCGTAAATATCTACGTCGGGATGCATTTGCTGTACGTGCTTAACACCCTCGGGTGCGGCAACAAGGCACATAAAGCGGATCTGCTTGCAGCCTCTGTTTTTGAGCATGGTCAAAGCATCTACTGCCGAACCACCCGTTGCAAGCATGGGATCGACCAAAATAACGATTCTTTCGCTGATATCGGGCGGGAGCTTGCAGTAATACTCTACGGGAAGGTGCGTTTCGGGATCACGGTACAAACCGATATGACCCACCTTGGCAACGGGAATCAGGCGTTGCAAGCCATCTACCATGCCAAGACCTGCACGCAAAATGGGAACGATGGCAAGCTTTTTGCCTGCAATCATCTTTGCCTTCATTTTGGTTACGGGTGTTTCAATGGTTACTTCCTCTAACGGAAGATCTCTTGTTAACTCATATCCCATCAGCATTGCGATCTCATCAAGCAGCTCTCTGAAATCCTTAGAGCCTGTCTTTTTGTTTCTCATGATAGAAAGCTTATGTGTAATTAAGGGATGATCTACAACTTGTAATTTGCTCACGGTACGACCTCCTCGGCATTTTTATATGATGATAACTATATTATACAACTTTTTTCTTGCTTTTTCAAGTATAATTTTCAAATTATAAGAGTTTTTTTACAATTCTTTATTTACAAGAGGCAAAAAACATGGTAAAATAAATAGTATCAAGCATGAAGGAGGCTCTCATGTCAAAATTCCAAAAAACGGTCGGCATTTATACGCTGGGCTGTAAGGTCAATCAATACGAATCGGAAGCCATTGCCGAGGCGTTTGCCTCCAAGGGCTTTGCGGTAGCCTCTCCAAGCTCCGTTTGCGACGTTTACGTCATTAACACCTGCACCGTAACGGCGGAATCCGATCGCAAGGCAAGGCAGTTTATCCGCCGCGCCATACACAACAATCCCACGGCTTTTATTTTGGTAACGGGCTGTATGGCACAAACCTCCGCCGAGCAGATCGCCTCGATCGCAGGCGTGGATTACGTTTGCGGAAACGCCAACAAGCTCTCGGTCGTAGAAGAAGCGCTAAAGCTTTGCGAGCGTGGAGAAAAAAATAACGTACCGCAAATCTCTGCCCTTCCCCCCGATGCCAACGGCTTTGAAAAAATGTGCATTTCCAAATTCGACCGCACCAGAGCCTATATTAAAATTGAGGACGGCTGTGAAAACCGTTGCACCTATTGTATCATTCCGAGTGCGCGCGGCTCCGTGCGCTCCAAATCCCCCGAGGATATCCTCAACGAGGTCTCCCTTTTGACGCGCGGCGGCTGTCGCGAGATCGTTCTGACAGGAATTGAGACCGCCTCCTACGGAAAAGATCTGAACGGCTACGGGCTTGCGGATCTGTTGGAAGAAATTGACTCCATGCAGGGCATCGGCAGGATCCGTCTCGGCTCCCTCGACCCCTCTTTGATGAAGCAACCGTTTGTCGATCGCATTGCAAAGCTGAAATCCCTGACACCGCATTTTCATCTTTCCATGCAAAGCGGTTCGGATCGCATCCTTGCACTGATGAAACGCAAATACAACCGTAAAATGGCACTGGAAGGCATGGAACGCCTGCGACGCGCGATTCCCGACGTGCAATTTACCACCGATATGATCGTCGGCTTTCCGCAAGAGAGCGAGGAGGACTTTGCACAAACAGTCTCCTTTGCAAAAGAAGCAAGATTTTTGATGATCCACGTCTTTCCCTACTCCAAACGCGTCGGCACGGTAGCCGCGCAAATGTCGAGTCAGGTTCCCGAAGCCGTCAAGCACGAGCGCGTCAAGCTCCTGTCGGCGGTACAGGAAGAAATTCGCAAAGAGATCCTTGCCTCCTACACCGACACGGTGCAAGAGGTATTGTTTGAAACCTATTCCAACGGAACGGTATTCGGGCACACCGCATCATTTGTGGAGGTCTGCTGCCCTTGCGACAGCCCCTTGAACGCAGAGCTGCACAAGGTCAAGATCTTACAAAGCGATGCAAGCCTATGCGTTGGAACGTTGTATCACGAAGCATAATACGATCAGAAAGGCAGAAACGTATGAGCTATCAAGCTACGATCCGCAACTTTAAAAATTGCACGCAGGAGCAAGCGGAATCCCTTAGAAAAACGCTGGCGCTTACCATGTGTGCAAGCACCGTTCTCTACTGTGCCGCTTATTACAAAAACGCGGAAAAGAGAGACCCGTTTGTGGAGGAGATCCGTATGCTGGATCTGTTATCCGCATCCCTGGAGCGCGATTGCCATGCAATTGCCCCCACGCAATTTTACACCAACGATGAATTTATTGCACGCACCTATGCGGATCTTTTAAACAAGAGAAAAGAACTCTCTCCCGACGCAACCCACCCGTGCACGATCGCCGAGGCTGCAGGGCTTGCGGCGCAATATCTTTTGCGCACAAAAACACCCTCGAAAAAGAACGAGTTTACACCGATCCCCGAAAACGTGCGTGACAATCTCTTTTCCGCTTCTCTCAACGCAATAGCACCGCATGACTCCACCTATCGCTTGCGCCCCTTTTCGGGCACGTTTGCCTCTCCTGCCGCCAACGACGTTCTGATCCTCTTAAAGCCGCAGGAAAAGCAACCAATGGCACAATTTCAAAAGGCTTTTGACCTGCTTTTGCAAAGCAAAGCCTTGGAATTGTGTGCCAAAGCCGTTTATACGGTCGGCAATGACGGAATCCTGCGCAAGTTGTTAGAGGTCACGAGCGGTGTTCGTATCAATCTGTCGTCCTTGACAGAGCTGGGCATTCCCTTGCCCATGACGGCACTTTGCAACACCTACGGCGGATGCCGTATGCTACGCGTGGGCGTAAAGGATCTATCCTCGGCAACAGAGCAGCTCAAGCAGTTCAAGCTGCAAGCGATCCCCTTTGCGCAAATCACCGAGGATCACAAATTCACCTTCTCGCGCACGCAGAACGCAGCTTTTTCGATCGATTCCGGCTTTTTGAATAAGCTTTATCACTACAAGCCGACCTGCGCCAAGCTCAGTGAGGAAAAAGCCGTTGCCCCCTCCGAAATTCGGTATGGTTGCTCGCACGCACGTTCCTGCACATACTTGGACGCGGATTCGCTCCACGAACGAACCGACGTGTTTTTCAAAAACGGACTTCTTTCAGCCGCCGCATCGGCATCTCCCAAAAGTGCATTTTTCAAGACCGCGCTTTATACGGCACTCCTGCCCGTGATCGCGCTGGCGTTGAACGGCATTGCTCCGTTTGAGCAAAATCTCTCCCTTGCCATGGAGCTCCCCGTCGATTGCACCGAGCCTGCCACGGCAGGCAATTGCATGGCAAGTGTGCTTGGACTCTACCGCGCACAAATCGAGCTCGGTTTGCCTGCGCGTCCCGTGATCCTGCGTTCCTTTTCGGATATTACCGCACCAACCGTTTCGGCGTTTGTTACGGCGCACGGCAAGCAGATCCCCGAGCATTTTACAAACGAAGGCAATCTCGTTTATTGCGTTGCACCCAAGCTTGACGAAAACGGAATGCCCGACTTTTCTGCCCTGCGACAAATGCTGGAGCAGCTTTCCGCTTGGAGTCGAAACGGAGATATTACCGCATTTCGGGTATTGGTCGATCGATCTGTTACCGACGGTATTTTAAAAATGAAGGATGCGTATTCTTGCCGACTGAGCGACAGTACGCTTGCCGCCGACGGTGCTCATTCCTTGTTGATCCTGCTCGAATCAAAAAAGAAACTCCCCCTGCGTCAAGTGGGAACGGTGGTTACCGCGCCGCAAGCTGTTGATGCGACCGAGCAGGTCTTTATTCCCCGGCGGAGCGATCTGATCTGGTCGGAGTGCCCCGACGCAGTCGTTCTTGCAAAAAAAGCCGATGCCGATGCCACCGTGCTTGCCGCAGTTTTGGAGGAGCGCGGAGCACACGTCACGCTGTACACGGACGATGCGGAATGCATGGCACCGCTTTCGCGTGCGATTTTGACCGCACAATATTTGATCGTTTGCAAGAGGGCAACCCTTATTCATACCAAGCAGATCGATTTTGCACTTGAAACCCTGCGCGCATCAGGGGGAACGATCTTACAGTTTTCGGATAAAAATGAACCCATACCGAACGCAATTCTCCTAAAAAAAGGAATGGACGGGAAAGTTTTGAAAACGATTTGCGAATAAAGGACAAAAAAATATAAAAAAATTTACA
>JAZQYE010000168.1:0-6091 GCA_045633385.1 Eubacteriales bacterium
TTGTATTCTTTTTCTTCCTCACCCTCGGCAGGGGGCGCATCGTTTACTATGAAGCGCGTGTCGACGCCGTGAATAACGGTGTAGGAATCGGGATCTTCATCAATCAAAATTTTGCGAACCTTTACAAGCTCCAAAATACCCAAGAAGATGGCGATCATATCGCTCAGCGATACGGCATCGTGCAAAAGCTCCTGCATAGAGGTGTCTCTCTTGCGAGACATTCTGTGAAGAATGCCCACGATCTTGACGTCAACGGGAATAATGGGCTTGGCAACCAAAGGGGCAAAGGTTTGTCTTTCCGCACGGGGACGGGATTCGTTTGCCGCAATGATACGGCGAACGGCGGCACAAAGCTGTGTGACCTCCTGGTCGGCAACGTACGAGGTATCTATCGAGATTTCGTCGGTGTCCTTGACCATACGGCCGCTGTAGATCTGATAAAGGGGAACGAGCTTTGCAACAGCCTGCTTTGCCTGCTGATAACGCAACAGCGCCTCGGCAAGGTCGGCACGCGGGTCTTTTTCGTCCTCGTCCTCTTTAGGGAGCAGCAAGCGGCTCTTCATCAGCATCAGCTCACTTGCCATAACGATAAACTCGCCCGCGATCTCCATATCCATGTCCTGCGCCGCCTTGATATATTCAAGGTATTGGTCACAGATGAGCGCGATGGGGATATCGATGATATTCACTTTGTTTTTCTGAATCAGCATCAAAAGCAGGTCAAGAGGACCTTCAAACTGATCCAGACGGTAAGTGAGTGATTCCATAGGGGTGGATGCGATCCTTTCTGTCGGTTTATAAGATCATTACAAAATTACGAATTTACAAATTTACAAAAGCGTGCTGAAAAAAACAAAAACAGGTTTTGCAATAACGTAGGTCAGGGTGTCTGCAATCCACGAGAAGGGAGAGAACCCGAGTCGGGAGAGCAGGAACAGCACGACCAAAAGTCCGATCATGATCTGTTGCTCGTAGCGCATGATACCAAAGTAGATCTTGGAGGGCAGAAATGCCAGCGCGATGCGAGAGCCGTCAAAGGGCGGCAGGGGAATGAGATTGAACGCCATGAACAAAAAGTTGTAAACGGCAGACAAATAAAACAGATCGGCAGTATAGCTGACGCAGGTGAGCAGGAACGCGCTTGTGGTGGTGACCGCAAGGCTGTTGTACCAAGCGACCGAGACACCGTAAAGCACTGCACCGAGCAAGCCCAGAATTGCGTTTGCGGCAGGTCCCGCTATGGCACAGAGTGCCATGCCGCGCTTGGGATTGCGGAAGTTGCGCACGTTGATGGGAACGGGCTTTGCCCAACCAAAGCCGACCGCAAGCATCATCAAAAATCCAATGGGGTCGAGGTGCTTGAGCGGATTGAGGGTCAAGCGACCGAGGTTGTAGGCGGTGTTATCGCCACACTTCCATGCCACGTAGCCGTGCGCGGTCTCGTGAACCGAAAGGGCGAACACGATAATGGGGAGGCTGAAGAGGAGTGATACCAAAATGGATATGGGATCTCCTCCTGCGAGAATTTCAAATAACATTTGGGGTAACGAATCTCACTTTCATAGTTCGGTTACAGTCGAATATCCGTGTAGTCGGCAATCAGACGCCACAGGTCGGTGCGACCCTCGCCCTTGAGTGCGGAATAAAAGATAATGGGCGTATCCGAGGGAATGAGGGGGTGACCTCTTAACAGCGCCTCTGATTTTTTGCGCTCGGTTGCGTTGAGCTTATCGCACTTGGTGGCGACCACCAAAAAGGGAATTTCAGCCTCGCGCAGATAAGAGAGCATCATTTCGTCATCTGCCGTAGGGCCGATGCGACTGTCGATCAGTTGGACGACCAGCTTTAACAGGTCGATATTCGGGTTTTGGGTAAAATACCCGTCAGTCAATGCCGACCATTGTGCCTTGTCGCCGGGGGCTCTTTTTGCAAAGCCATATCCGGGCAGATCCACCAAAAACAGCGTTTTGTCAACGTCGTAAAAGTTAATGGTAATGGTCTTTCCGGGAGAGGAACTGACACGTGCCAGCGACTTGCGGCCAAGCAGGGAATTGATCAGAGAGCTTTTGCCCACGTTCGATCTGCCCGAAAAGGCGATTTGAACCATTGCGTCCTTGGGGAATTGCTTGGGGAGCCCCGCGCTGATACGCAGTTCTGTTTTGTTGAGATTGAGCGCCATTGCGTTGCTCCTTTCAATACGTCGGGTTTGAATGATTATTTATCCGAAAAGCGGATCTGCGGTTGCGCGGCGGAGGTGGGAATGAATTTGGATGCCGCAATTGCTTCGTCGCTTGTCGGTGCCGCTTCAAAGGTCTGCTCCGCTACGGGCGGTAGCAGTGCATTTTTGAGAACGTCCTGTGCACGGCGGCAGGGAATAAAGCTCAGGTTTTCGCGCGCCATGGGATCGATCTCCTCCAAATCGCGCAAATTGTCCTCGGGGATCAGTACGGTCTTAACGCCCGCGCTGTATGCCGCCATAGTCTTTTCCTTCAGCCCGCCAATGGCAAGCACGTTTCCGCGCAGGCTGATCTCGCCCGTCATGGCAATCTCACGGCGTACGGCTCTGCCCGTCAGCGCGCTGACAAGTGCCGTTACCATGGTAACGCCCGCAGAGGGACCGTCCTTCGGGATCGCGCCCTCGGGGAAGTGGATGTGAATATCCTTGGTCTTGTAAAAATCGGTGGGAATGCCGTATTCCTTGGCGATGGAGCGAACGTAGCTGACCGCGATCTGCGCGGATTCCTTCATCACGTCGCCAAGCGAGCCCGTGGTCTCAATCTTGCCTGTGCCGTCCAAAACGGCAACCTCCACCTTTAACAGGTTTCCGCCAAGCTCGGTGTAGGCGAGGCCGTTGACACAGCCAATCTCGTCCTCGGCGTCGATCAGCTCGGGCAGGAGCTTGCGCGCACCAAGATAACTCTTGATATCATCCTTGCCGATGGAGATGCTTTTTACGCCCTCCTCCAGCATCTTTTTGCCTGCTTTGCGGCAAAGCGTTGCGATCGTGCGCTCTAAATTACGCACGCCCGCCTCGCGTGTATAGTAATCGATGATCTCCACAAGTGCCTCGTCGCTGATCTTGAGCGTGCGGCGGCTCATGCCGTGACGCTTGAGCTGCTTGGGAATGAGGTGATCCTTGGCAATTTCAATTTTTTCGCGCTTGGTGTAGGTAGAGAGCTCGATGATCTCCATACGGTCCAAAAGGGGCTTGGGCACGTTTTCAAGATTGTTTGCCGTTGCAATGAACATACAATCCGAAAGATCAAAGGGGAGCTCCACAAAGTGATCGCGGAAGGTCTTGTTCTGTTCTCCGTCCAAAACCTCCAGCAAAGCGGAGGTGGGGTCACCGTGCGAGTCGCGCGTGAGCTTATCGATCTCGTCCAACAGGAGCAGGGGATTGCAGACCTCTGCCTGTGTAATGGCGGTAATGATGCGGCCGGGCATAGCACCGATATAGGTTTTGCGGTGACCGCGAATGTCAGCCTCGTCGCGCACGCCGCCCAGCGAAATGCGAACGTACTTGCGGTTCATGGCTTTTGCAATCGAGGCGGCAATGGAGGTCTTGCCCACACCGGGAGGGCCAACCAAGCAAAGAATTTGATTGTTGAGGTTGGGATTGAGCTGCTTGGCGGCAATGTATTCCACAATGCGCTCCTTCACCTTTTCCAAACCGTTGTGGTCGGCATCCAGCACCTTTTGCACGGCGGTAAAGCTGACGCGATCCTTGGTTGCTTTGCCCCACGGGATCGAGAGGCAGGTGTCCAAATAGTTTGCCAAAACGGTGGATTCGGCAGAGCCGAAGGGTGTTTTTGCAAGGCGATCGTTCTCCTTGGTGAGCTTTGCCGCCACCTCGGGGGGGAGCTTTGCGGCTTTGATGCGTGCGGCAAATTCGGCAACGTCATCACCCTCGCCAAGCTCATCCTGAATGACCTTGATCTGCTCGCGCAGGTAATATTCCTTTTGGTTGCGGTTCATGCGCGCATTGACGCGGCGACGGATAAGGGCTTCCTCCTCCATGACCACCGCCTCCTCCTGCAGGATCTCCAAAAGGATCTCCGCGCGCTTGAGGGGATCAAAGCACTCCAATACGGCTTGCTTATCAATGGGGCGTACCAAAACGTTTGCCGCAATAAAGTCGGCAAGCGCGCCGGGGTCGTCGATGTGGCGCAGGGCGTTCATCATATCCTCGGTGTCGGCAGGCAACAAACGAAGGTTTGCCTCCGCCGTGCGGATCATTTCGTGCACTGCCGCCTCGCCGCGCACACCGCCAAGGTCGGGCATGGAAATATGCTTGCAAATCAAGTCGGCTTCAATATAGCCGAGGTTCTTGCGGTAGCGCACCACCGAGGCGCGAACCAAGCCCTCGGCAACGATGCGCGTTTGCCCCTCGGGCGTGCGGATCATTTGCTTAATGCGAACAACGGTGCCCACTTGGTAGAAGGGGAACTCCTCCTCGGGGTCGTCGGTTTGATAATCTTTGTATGAGGTCAGGAACAAAAAAGAGGTTCCTGCAGCCGCCGCTTTGGCTGCGGCAGAGGCGTTTTCGTCTCCTGCTTCAAAATTAACGGTGATCAATGGGAACGCTACCGTACCGCGCAAGGCTATGACGGGTAGCGTAACGGGTTCTGCTTTTTCGATATAAGAGGGCATTCCAAAATCCTTTCAAACTGGGTAACAGATCATATTCTTACAATTATTACTTTATTATAACACACTTTTTCCGTAATTTCCATACCTTTTTGAAAAAAAGTTGACTGTTTCAAAATCTTTTTCCGCTTTTTTAGCGCCATTGCCGCGTTTTTCGGATTTTGTGTCACACAGAATGAAAGGCAGATGCGAAAAATCTTGAAAAACTCTTTACTTGATGCAAAAAATGTGGTATACTGTAAAATGCGAGAAAGCTTTGATCGGTGATGTCTTATTGAGAAGGAAAGAGAGTGGGAAATGAACGGCAAAAAAATTGAAATTGAGAAAGACGGCAAAGAATACCTCATCAACTTGTATTGGAGTGATTGGGAAGGAGGTTTTTCACCGCGGATGATATTTTCGCTGGACGTAAATGGTGAACTCATTGACGAAGGTGTGATGAAATGGAATCACTATCATTGGGTATATGGCTTTGAAAGAGAAGGTCATCAGTTCACATTGGTTGCTAAAATTTCAAAATCCTTGCATGGCACTCATTCCAATTTCGTTGAGGTCGACTGTTACGTGGATGGCATTTCTCAAACCGACGGGAGCGACTGGAATGCACTTTGCGAGCAGTTTGAGGAAATGCGTTGGTGGCAAAAGCTTTTTGGCATTTTTAATGGTGAAGACCTCAGATATCACCTGCGTTGGATGCTTTTTTGCTCTGCCGTTTTACTTGCAACACTAACGGTAAAATTCCTTGTCAGAATTCAAAAGGGAATGAAGCCTATGGATGCTTTGAGCGATGCTCTTATTGACTTTGTGGTGTATTTTATTGCAGTTCACATCGGTTGGTTTATAGCGAACAGTACCGTGCGTAGCAAAAGACGAAAATTGATACGCCAACTGAAGGAACAGTCAAAAATCGCAAAAAAATAATCTACATAATGAATTTTTAGGAGAACGTATGAACGCAAAACCCTTTGTCCTCAAAAGTGAATATCAGCCCACGGGGGATCAGCCCGAAGCGATCGAGCAGTTGACCGAGGGGATTTTGAGCGGCGAGCGAATGCAGACTCTTTTGGGCGTTACCGGCTCCGGTAAGACATTTACCATGGCAAACGTTATAGCGCGCACCAACCGCCCCACGCTGATATTGGAGCCCAACAAAACGCTGGCGGCGCAGGTGTGCTCCGAGATGCGCGAATTCTTTCCCGATGCCGCCGTGGTGTATTTTGTCTCCTACTACGACTATTACCAGCCCGAGGCATACATTCCGGGCAAGGATATGTATATCGAAAAGGACGCCTTGATCAACGATGAGATCGATCGCCTGCGCCACAGTGCCACAAGTGCTTTGTTTGAGCGGCGTGACGTCATTATCGTGGCATCGGTCTCCTGCATTTACTCCTTGGGTGACCCGAGTGAGTATCAGGGCTTGGTGCTTGCCATTCGCCCCGGA
>JAZQYE010000169.1:0-9571 GCA_045633385.1 Eubacteriales bacterium
TCGAACCCGCCACCTCCACCTTGGCAAGGTGGCGCTCTACCAAATGAGCTAAATCCGCGGAATGGTGCCTCCGGTCGGAATCGAACCAACGACACGGGGATTTTCAGTCCCCTGCTCTACCAACTGAGCTACAGAGGCATAGGCAAGGGCTGTATGTATAGTGGCGACCCGGATGGGGCTCGAACCCACGACCTCCAGCGTGACAGGCTGGCGCTCTAACCAACTGAGCTACCGGGCCACTATGGTGGGAACAATAGGGCTCGAACCTATGACCCTCTGCTTGTAAGGCAGATGCTCTCCCAGCTGAGCTATGCTCCCATTACGCTTGCCAGCGACTTACTTATTATACCACAAACTTTTTTGTTTGTCAAGCCTTTTTTAAAAATTTTTTCGAATTTTTTTCGAAAACTTTTTTAAAAAGCGTAAATCGCTTGTTACTCGCATATTATATCACTTTGTTGTCGCTTTGTCAAGTCCTTTTTTCACTTTTTTAAAACTTTTTTATTGATTTTTTTGCAGGGATGCGCGCGTCTCTACGGCGCATCCCTGCAAGCCCTTCGGCTGTGTTAAAAAGTTTTATTCCTCTTCGGAAAGCTTCTTAAAATCCTCTTCCTCAACAATGCAGCCAAACTTTTCGCCGCAAGCGGGGCAGATCAGATTTTCGGGGTCGATCTCGCAGTCAAAGCAAACTGTCTCACCGCAGGAGGGGCAAACGATCTCGCAGTACTCGTCATCCTCGCAGTCACAGCCCTCGCAGTTCACGCAGTCACCATCGCACTCCTCAAACTCCTCGTCATCAAAGTCGTCAAAGTCCTCGTCCTCTTCGCATTCCTCGTCGAGATAGTCCTCAACGTCCTGCAAATCGTCATCCAACTCCTCAACGTACTCGTCAAGGTAGTTCAGATCCTCGTCGATCTCCTCGATATCCTGCTTGATATCAATGATCTCGTTTGCCATCTCGCTTACCAGATCCAACAAAGCGGCAATGATCTTGCCCTCCTTGCTCTCGGTGTTCAGCTCCATGCCCTCTGCCAATCCTTTGATATATGCAGCTCTTTCGGTCAGGTTCATGATAAATACCTTCCTTTCACATCTTTTATATTGGGTAATATTTGTAAAAATGGGGAAAACCTTTTCTGCAAAGTCTTCCCCGTTTTTGGTTGATTATGCTCTGGACAGATACTCGCCCGTACGGGTGTCGATCTTAAGAACGTCGCCAATGTTGATAAAGAGCGGAACCTTGATCTCTGCGCCGGTCTCCAAGGTTGCGGGCTTGAGGGTGTTGGTTGCGGTGTTACCTGCAAAACCGGGATCGGTATCGGTAACCTCAAGCTCAACGAACGTAGGAGGCTCAATGCCAAATACGTTGCCCTTGTAGGAAATGATCTTGCACATCATTTCTTCCTTAACAAAACGGAAGTTATCCTCTACCATATCGTGAGAGATGAGGGTCTCTTCCCAGGTCTCGGTATCCATAAAGTGATACAGAGCGCCATCGTCGTAGGAATATTGCATATCCCTTCTTTCGATATAAGCGTTTTCGAACTTATCGGTGGGGTTGAAAGTCTTTTCAATTACCGCACCGGAAATGACGTTCTTCAGCTTGGTGCGAACGAACGCCGCGCCCTTTCCGGGTTTTACGTGCTGGAACTCGATGACCTGCAGAACGTTGCCCTGACCGTCATCAAATGTAATACCGTTTTTAAAATCGCCGGCTACTACCATATTTACCTCCAAAACAAAAAGTCAAATTTGCATCGGAGCTTGTCCGACACATAGTTATATTATATTATACATCATTTTTTTGCGTTTTGCAATAGTTTTTGCGCGATTTTTAAAAAATATTGCGTATTTTTTCGCAAAAAATTGTACTTGACAAGCCGCCAAAAGCCTTGTATAATAAATAACGTAAGATTTCGCAAAAAGAAAAGTACATTTTGTGCAGACAAGCAAAGCTGCTTGCGTTATAATAAAAGGTACGAACAATGCTTTTTAGTCAAAGAGTTTGTGGTGAATGCCGCTTTGCGCGCCTTTCTTACGCAGTTGTGGTTTTACCGATTACATTTATCAAAGGAGACGTCGTATGAACGAAAGATGGTCAAAACAAAAGGCTTGGGAGTGGTACAACGCCCGTACGTGGATTCGCGGCTGTAACTTTATGCCCTCCGACTGTGCCAACCGCATTGATATGTGGCAGGAATATGAGTTTGAAAAGCACTTTGAAACCGCTGAGCGCGAGATCGCTCTTGCAGAATCCATCGGCTTTAACTCCGTGCGCATCATTTTGGAGTTTGAGGTATGGGATCAGGAGCACGACGGATTTTTGAAGCGTTTGGATCAATACCTCTCCATGTTCTACCGCCACGGCATTACCGCCATGATGGTGCTTGCCAACGATTGCTCGGTGCCCCGCGCGGCATGGAAGCCCGCAAAGCTCGGACCGCAGACCTATGACGTCGGCTACCACGGTGGTCGCAAGATCTCGCCCCACGGCGGTCACGGCGAGTTGAGCTATCACCTTTTGGACGATCCTGCTACGGCAGAGCGTTACTATGAGTTCGTCCGTGAGATCATCACCATCTACGCGCACGACGAAAGAGTGTTGATTTGGAACCTGTTCAACGAGCCCGGCAACAACCGCGCCGACCTGAGCCTGCCCCACATGGAAAAATTCTTTGAGATCGCTCGCGAGATCAACCCCGATCAGCCTCTTTGCGCCGACGCACTTGGCGACTATTGCAAGGAAGGCACCACCATCGGCGACCGCGCGCTGGAGCTCTCTGACGTCATTAGCTTCCATAATTATAATCCCTACGATTACAACATCGGCGCGATCGAGCGCGTTCGTCTGGAGGGACGCCCCGCGCTGGACACCGAATGGCTGCACCGCATTTACGAGAACAACGTGGATACGCTGTATCCCCTGCTCTATTTGGAAAAGATCGGTGCATACAACTGGGGCTTTGTGCTGGGCAAATATCAAACGCACGAGCCTTGGAACGGCATTTGGGAAAGAATGGAGAGAGGCGAGGTCTTTGACGTGACCAAGTGGCAACACGACCTCTTCCGCCCAAGCCTGCGCCCGTATGATCCTCGTGAGATCGAGCTGATCAAGCGTTACAACCAAAAGGCAGACGAGCGCTTTGCCGCCGGCTTGGACTCCAAGCTCTTTGGCGTGATTGGAGAGTAAAGTAACATAAGATAAGGGCAGGGTCAATTGCTTTTGACTCTGCCCTCGATTTATCGGCAAATCTTTTTCGATCGACGGAAGCAAAGGCGAGGGGGAGCTTTGGCTCCCCCATTGAATAACCCCATGATAAAAAAATTGCCCCCGCTTTTGCGGGAGCTCAACTTGTTAAGGAGATCCGTCCGCTCGCACAATCTGCAAGCGGCGCGAGGAGTATCAGCGGAGGACCGCATACCGATCGCGACCGGAATCCTTTCATGAAACAGGCAGGTCTTTCGACCTGCCACTGGTGACCCATCCGGGAATCGAACCCGAGTTTCCAGCGTGAGAGGCTAGCGTCTTGACCGCTTGACCAATGGGCCGTTAGGTTTTCACCTCGAATATTATACCACATTCTTTTACAAATTGCAACCCCTTTTTTTCAATTCTCCCTATTGCTCAAAAACAGAAATACCGAAATCCTATTTTTTATATCTTTTTGCCATAAAGAAACTCAAAAAGGGGCTTTTTCAGCTCCGAAAAGGAGGATTTTGGCATCTTTTTCGACTTTTTGACCGTTTCAACTCCATCGCACGCAGTTCCTATTTTTTAAAATTGTGTTTTTTTGCAAAAAATGTATGTTTGTATGTATTTTGTGCATAAAAATTCCGTTATATTCATGTTTTGCGAATAATTATGCATTATATTGACTAAGCAGTGTACCGATGTTTGGCGTTTATTGGATTTGTTGCACAAAAAAGAACATCTTGTAAAAGCGAATTGCTGTAAAAAAGTAGAAAAAAGAAAAGATTGACAAAAGGTATTGACAAATGAATATTTATGCATTATAATATGCGTGTATCCAAAATCAATTTCACTATGGAGGAAATTTATCATGAAAAAAATCGTAAGCCTGATTCTTGCAGTTCTGATGATGGTTGGCTGTGTTGCAGCTTTCTCCGCTTGCGGCTCTCAGAACAAGATCATCGTACAAACCAATGCGTTCTTCGCTCCCTTCGAGTATTATGAAGGCGACACCATCGTAGGCGTTGACGTTGAGATCATGACCCTGGTTGGCGAAAAGCTGGGCAAAGAGATCGAATTCGTAAACGTTGAGTTCTCCGCTATCATCGATAACGTAAAAGAAGGCAAGGTTTGTGATGCAGGTGCTGCCGGCATTACCGTAACCGACGAGAGAAAAGAAAAGGTTGACTTCTCTACCCCCTACTACACTTCCGTTCAGTACGTTATCTTTGCAAAGGACAACGCAGATATCGTTACCAAGACCGTTGACGGCGTCGAGTACATCGTTTGGGATGCTCTCGCAGGCAAGAAGCTCGGTACGCAGACCGATACTACTGGTTGGATCTACACCGACGGTGAGATCAACGCAACCGAAGATAACGACTACGGCTACGCAGGCGTTCTCTACGGCACCGGCGCTACCAACACCAACTACGACAACGCTCAGCTCGCTGCTGACGCGATCACCGCAAACCAGATCGATGCAGTTATCATCGACGAGCTCCCCGCTCAGTTCATCGTAAAGAACAACGATAGCTTTAAGTGCGTTCCCCTTTACTATGCAGGCGAGACCGATGCAGAGGATGCTCCCGTTGTTGAGGAGTACGCAATTTGCGTAACCAAGGGCAACACCGAGCTGCTGGATGCCATCAACGCTGTTCTTGCTGACCTGATGAAGAAGGACGAAAGCGGCAAGACCGAGATCGAAAAGATGGTTATGAAGCACATGGGCTTTGAGGACTGATTCTATCATCTGAATACTGATTAAAAAATGCGAAAAAGAACAATGCATCCGCATCGTTCTTTTTCGCGTTATATTTGAAAAAACAAAGGACTTTGTATGGATTTTTTGAATAAAATTATAGAGCTCTTCAGCACGCAAAAATACATGAACAGTATTTTTGAAGGCTTAAAGACCACGCTGATCATTTCGGTTCTGGCGGCTCTGCTCGGCTTGCTGTTGGGTACGATCGTTGCAATCGTCACCATTTCCAAAAAGAGCGCTTGGACGCGCATTCCCAAAATCATTTGCAACATTTATATTACCATCATTCGCGGCACGCCTATGGCATTGCAGCTGTTTATTATGGCGTACGTTATTTTTGCAATTCGCGGCTTCCCCACGGTCATTACCGCAACCATTGCGTTTGGTATCAACTCGGGCGCATACGTAGCCGAAAACATTCGTGCGGGTATTTTGTCGGTTGACATCGGTCAAACCGAGGCTGGTCGCGCGCTGGGTCTGCCCGGCAAGATCACCATGATCAAGATCGTCATTCCGCAGGCGATCAAAAACGTCATTCCCGCAATCGGTAACGAGCTGATCGCCCTGATCAAAGAGACCTCCATCGTCAGCATGATCGGTATGTACGACCTGACCATGGCGGCAAAGATCATCGGCAGCGGAAACAACATGGCAAGCTATATCGTCCCCATGGCTGTGGTGGCACTGTTCTATCTGGCAATCGTTTACCTGTTGACCTTTGCCATTAAAAAGATTGAAAGGAGATTGAGAGCAAGTGATAAACGCTAAGAATATTTACAAGAGCTTTGGCTCTCTTTCCGTTCTCAACGGTGTTTCCTGCGACATTCAAAGCGGTGAAAAGGTCGTTATCATCGGCCCCTCCGGCAGCGGAAAAAGCACGTTTTTGCGTTGCTTGAATCTGCTTGAGGTTCCCACCAAGGGTGAGGTTTGGATGGAGGACACGCTTCTGACCTCCTGCGATCCCTATTTGCACGACGAAATGCTCAAGGAGTCCAAGACCTATGCAAATCTGGTCAAGGGCGGTGCCGACGAGCAAGCTGCGCTGAAACAGATCAAAACCGCGCAGTCCTTAAAAAAGAACGAAGGCTCTGCCTTTGGAAAAGCAAAAAAAGAGTTTGAGCAAAGCAACGGCATTGACATCAACCTCGCCCGTCAAAAAATGGGCATGGTGTTCCAGCACTTCAATCTCTTTAACAACATGACCGTTATTCAAAACCTGATGCTTGCTCCCGTTGAGCTGAAGCTGCAAACCAAGGAAGAAGCACGCGAAAAAGCCCTCTCTCTGTTGCGCCGCATCGGCTTGGAGGATAAGGCAGACGTTTACCCCTCTACGCTCTCGGGCGGTCAAAAGCAGCGTATTGCCATCGTGCGCGCGCTGGCGATGAATCCGCGCGTAATGCTCTTTGACGAGCCCACCTCCGCGCTCGACCCCGAAATGGTAGGCGAGGTGCTCGACCTGATCAAGGAGCTTGCCGAGGAAGGTATGACCATGGTCATCGTTACCCACGAAATGGGATTTGCCCGCGAAGTTGCCGACCGCGTCCTCTTTATGGACGGCGGAAAAACCGCCGAGGAAGCCCCCCCTGCCGTCCTCTTCGGCAATCCTCAAAATCCTCGTACCAAAGAGTTTTTGAGCAAGGTATTGTGATTTTTTGTTTTGAGGCTTTTACGCTTTTTTGAGCCCCTCAAAACTTTTAACGCTTTTATAGGAATAACCGAACGGGAGTGTGCAGCTCCCGTTCCTTCTTTTTATAAATGCGATAAAAGGTCTTGGAGGTGTCGGAATCTTCTCGCAGAAGGTTCCGACAAAAAGTTCCCCCTCAAAACCTTGACAAAAGTTTATTTTTTTGGTATGATAAGGGTGAAGAGCAAAAAAATTTCAAAAAAAGTGTAACCTTTTGAAAAATAGGGCGACATATTGTATGAAGCCCGAAAAACCATAGGAGAAAATTATGGAGGATTATCAAATCGTCGATCTGTACTGGGCGAGAAACGAGACGGCTATTACGGAATCCGAAAAGAAATACGGCAAAATGTTAACGTCCCTTTCCTACTCCCTACTTTCCTCGCGCGAGGACGCCGAGGAATGCGTCAACGACACTTATTTGGATGCTTGGAACGCCATGCCAACGGCAAGGCCCATGTACTTGGGTGCGTTCCTATCCAAAATCACGCGCAGGATCTCGGTTGATCGCTGGCGGCATGACCACCGCGAAAAGCGTGGCGGCTTGGAGAATTTGACCGAGGAGCTGACCGAGTGCATTCCCGACGTCGATACCCCTGCACGGGAGTACGAGCGCGGATTGCTCACGCGGGAGCTGAATGCTTTTTTACAGGAGCTTTCCGGCGAAAAGAGAGCTATCTTTTTACGGCGGTATTTTTACTCACAACCGCTTGCCACCATTGCCCACGAGCTGAACGTCAGCGAAGCAAAGGTCAAGGTAGTTTTGCACCGCCTGCGTGAGCAACTGCAACAAAGATTGGAGGTGTCGGGACTGCTATGAACGTTTCCAAACAGAAAAAAGCCGCATTTTTATTGGACGAGATCGGCAACGTCAACGACGTTTACGTGCAGGAAGCACTGCAATATCGCAACACCGCGCCTGCAACGCGCCGCATTCTGACGGCAATTGCCTGCTCACTGTTGGTAGCTGTCATCGGTCTTGGCGTCGCAGGTCAGCTCGATGCTTTCTTTCCGGACCCCGAAATCCCCAATGAAAACCCTTCTACTTACGTCTCGTTGGACGAGTTCCTTTGCACCGAGCGCGAGACCTTCAACTGCATAACGCTTTCTGTCAGTGGGGTGAACTACTTTGAGAATGCACATCTCATTCTGCAATACGAGGGTGACGATACGCTGTATCAAAGCCGCGCCTTGACCGACAAGGAAGTGGGAATGCTCCGCTCGATGATCGGAAACGGAAGTGCCGTTGGTTCCGACTCTCCCACCCTTGCTTGCCGCGTATGGCTGATCATGGGCGACGGAAGCGTCATTTCCCCCTATTTGTCTCTTACCCCCGGCAACGTCGGCAGTGCCGTACTGTTTGACTACGAAGCCGAGCTCCTGCCCTCCGAGAATATGATCTCCTATATTTCGGACATTCTGAACTCTTAAAGAACAGAAAGGAAGGCACACTTATGAAACGCACGACAAAAAATTTATTGGTTTGGACCCTGCTGTTGACCCTTGTTTTCTCTTTGGTATCTTGCGGAGCTAAAAGTGAAGGAGCTCTTGATGACGAGCTCCACGAGGCACCCGTCATAGGAGATGGATACGGGGACGTAAACCTTGAAGCCAATGATCAAACACCCGAAAATAATCCTTCAACCGATGCCGAAAACACCTTTGTGGAAAACCCGTTTATCAACACCGCACAAAACAACGTTTCGACACTCTCTGCCGACGTTGACACCGCTTCCTACACCTATTTCCGCAAGCTTGTCAATGGCAATTACACTTGGAACGAGCTGACGCGTTTTTCGAGCTCCTTCCGCACCGAAGAATTTCTCAATTATTTTAAATATACCGCCGAGCAACCGCAAAGCAACGAGCTTTTCTCGGTCAATCCCGCCATTCTTCCCTGCCCTTGGAATGCGAATAACGTGCTCCTCTCCATGACCTTGCAGGCACAAACCGCAACGCCTACTGTGGGAAACAACCTCGTCTTTCTCATCGACGTTTCGGGCTCCATGCAATCGGAGGATAAGCTCCCCTTGCTCCAGCAAGCCTTTGCTTACCTGACCGACGTGCTGACCGAAAACGACACCGTCTCTATCGTCACCTACTCGGGCAACGAACGCGTGGTTTTGAACGGTTGCCAAGGTAACAAAAAAGAGACCATCCTCCAAGCCATTCAAAACCTTACCGCAGGCGGCTCGACCAACGGCGAGGCAGGCTTGCAAAAAGCTTATCAGCTTGCCGAACAGCACTTTATTGAGGGCGGCAATAACCGCATCATCATGGCATCGGACGGAGATTTGAACGTGGGTATCTCCTCCACCGAGGCTTTAAAGGACTACGTGAGCGAAAAACGCAACAACGGTGTGTTTTTATCGGTCCTCGGCTTTGGAACGGGTAACTACCGCGATGCGAAAATGGAGACCATTGCCGACCACGGCAACGGTGTGTATCTTTATATCGACGGCGCGGCAGAGGCTGAAAAGGTCTTTTCCACCGATCTGCTTGCCAACCTTTACACCGTGGCAAAGGACGTTAAAATGCAGGTCACCTTTGATACGACCTACGTTTCCTCCTACCGTCTCATCGGCTATGAGAACCGCCTGCTCAACAAGGAGGATTTTACCGACGACACCAAGGATGCGGGCGACGTGGGAGCCGGACATCAGGTAACTGTGTACTACGAGCTGACCTTGACCGACTCTGCTATGCAACAGGACTCCACTTGGCTGGAGCTTGCCGTCAACTACAAAAAGCCCGACGAAACGCAATCGGTCTTCCCGAACCTCTACTCCATCGGCTACGCAGATTATCGCTCCACCCCCACCGATGAGCTCGCATTTCAAGTCGCTGTGATCGAGACTTGTATGCTGCTGCACAACAGCAAGCATCTCCCCGATGATTTTTCTCTTGCAACCGTGCTGGAGGAATTGAACGC
>JAZQYE010000170.1:0-2223 GCA_045633385.1 Eubacteriales bacterium
CCCCGAGCCTTGGGCAATGCCCGGCTACAGCGACCGCGTTATTATGGCGGCAGGCGCATTCGTGCAGGGAAGCTCCATCGAGCTCTCTGCCGACGGACCTCTGCGTGCTCCCTATACTGCCTTCTTCCAAGGCGGTCTTACCTACGAGAGCGGTCGCATTGGCATTATGTCGGCGGTTGCCAGCGTTTTGGGAGAATAAAAAGGACGGGTTTGTGGGGGAACTTTTTGCAAAAAGTCCCCCTACGCCCCTTCAAAAACCTTCGCACGAAAAACGCTATAAAAAAGTCCGTAGTCTGTGGACAGACAGTCGGCGCAAAGAGCAGAGCGCAAAATGCAGAGTGAGATAAGAAAGGAGCCGTTATGCAATACCGTGTGATCAGAAGCGACCGCAAAACGGTTGCCTTACAAATCAAGGCGGGCGAGGTCATCGTCCGTGCGCCGCAACGAATGCCGCAGAGTGATATTGAGCAATTTGTATGCAAGCATCGGCAATGGATCGAAAAGCACCTCGCATCACCCCAAAAACAGGATGCCCCGCCACTTTCAAACGAAGATATCCGTGCCTTGGCAAGCAAAGCCTTGGAGGTGATACCGCCGCGTGTGCAACATTATGCCGCACAGATTGGCGTGCACTATAACCGCATCACCGTGCGAAATCAAAAGACCAAGTGGGGCAGCTGCAGCGGCAAAAAGAATCTCAATTTCAACTGTTTGCTGATGCTCGCGCCCATCGAGGTGGTGGACAGCGTCATCGTGCACGAGCTCTGCCACTTAAAGCACATGAATCATTCCAAGGCGTTTTACGACGAGGTCAGGCGCATTTATCCGGAGTACGATAAATGGCACGGCTGGCTGAAGGAAAACGGCAGCGGATTGATCCAACGTATGACGCAACGATAACGATCAAAGGAGAATTTTAATATGCTTCAAGTTGGAACCAAAGCCCCCGATTTTACGTTGTTTGACAAAGACGGAAACGCCGTTTCTCTGTCCGATTTTTTAGGTAAGCGCGTTGTTCTGTACTTTTATCCGCGCGATAACACCCCCGGATGCACCCGTCAGGCGTGCGCCTTTGCAGGGGCGTACAAAGAATTTGAAGCGCGTGGCATCGCTGTCATCGGCATCAGCCGCGATAGCGTGGCGTCGCATCAAAAATTTGCCGAAAAATATAACCTGCCTTTTGTTTTGCTCTCCGACCCCGACAGAGGTACCATCGAAGCCTATGGCGTTTGGCAAGAGAAAAAGAACTGCGGCAAGGTATCCATGGGCGTGGTGCGCACCACCTTTGTCATCGACGCAAACGGCAACGTTGAGCACGTGATGCCGCGCGTCAAGCCCGATACCAACGCCGCCGAGATTTTGGCAATGCTGTAACGTAAGGAAAAGACGATGAAGATCAAGCTTTTTTTGAGTGCGGTGACCAAGTTTTTGCTCGGACTTGTATTGGTGGGGGCATTGCTGTTTGTTCCTGCCGGCTCATTTGACTATACGGGTGGATGGCTTTTTATTGCCTTGCTGTTCATCCCAATGCTGATTCTCGGTGCGGTGTTGTTAATCAAATCGCCCGAGCTGTTGCAAAAACGTCTTGACGCAAAGGAAAAAGAAAAGACCCAAAAGGGCGTAGTTGCGCTTTCGGGATTGCTGTTTCTTGCAGGTTTTATCGTAGCGGGGCTGGATCACCGCTTTGGTTGGTCGCACGTGCCGCAATGGGTAGTCATTACGGCATCGGTCGTGTTGCTCGTCTCCTATGCGCTGTATGCAGAGGTCATGCGCGAAAACGCCTATCTCTCCCGAACGATTGAGGTGCAAGAGGGGCAAAAGGTGGTCAGTACGGGGCTGTATGGTGTGGTGCGGCACCCCATGTACGCCGTTACGCTGTGGCTGTTTTTGTCCATTCCGCTCGTTCTCGGCTCGTTTTGGTCGCTGTTGTGCTTTGCTCACTATCCCGTGATCATCATCGTTCGTATTCTCAACGAGGAGCGCGTTTTGACCGAGAGGCTTGAGGGCTACGCAGAATACAAGCAAAAGGTAAAATACCGTTTGCTACCGTTGATATGGTAAACGCTTCGATTGCATAAAAGAAAGTCATGACCACCAGCCGTGCTGGTGGCTTGCACAAGCCCCCTTGGGGCATTTCACACGCTGAGCCTATAGGCTCGTCGAATTATCCGCCACTTGCGGGAGTTGCCCCACTGCCACAGATGTGGCTACTGTTTTCAGCCT
>JAZQYE010000171.1:0-27597 GCA_045633385.1 Eubacteriales bacterium
CTTTTCGACGAGCCTATAGGCTCAGCCTGTGACATGCCCCAAGGGGGCTATTGCAAGCCACCAGCACGGCTGGTGGTCATGACTTTGTGATGTATATTTTAAAGATCGACGTTATCGGCAACGGCTCGAATGGAACGGCACAGCGGTTGGAGCTTTGTAGCGCATTCATCGTACAGCGGAACGGTCAGCCACATACAAGAGCCAAAGAACGGCCCCAATGCGCGCATCCGCTTGCAATGCGTGCCACCCGAAAGAAACAGGAAGGGTATATCCAATTCCTGCTTCAGCACGGTTGCCGTGCGCAAATTTGCCATTTCCTCCTCCTCGCTATTGGAGGCGGTTACGATCTTGCTGATATCCGCACCGCGCGCCTGATGCTCGCGTGCAATGGCAAGCACCTCATCGGTGGTCATAAAGGTGTGGGTGTGAGAGGACATCAGCACCTCACCACCTTCTTCGTGAATGCGCTTGATGAGCGCCTTTTGCTTTTCAATAGCAATGGAATCATAGGTGATCTCGTATTTGGCAGGGGCGTAGAGGTCACCGATCACGTCAATGAGCGTAGCGCCCAAAGAGAGCAGGCGCAAATATCCCTCTGCCAGTTCCTCGTCGCTTTTGCCTTCGTTGGCAAAAATGCGGTAGTTGGTGGCGTAAATGGGTCTGTTACCCATTGCGGCAAACAAATTGCGAACGGTTTCGTCATTGTGGTACTCCGCATCCAATCGCTCCATTTGAAAGCCGTATGCATCGCAACCGTCAAATGCGGCAGTGCGAATCAGGTTTGTCATGGTTTCGGGATCTCTTGCCTGCACCATGCAGGTGATAAGCGGCTTGTTTTGGTGTAAAAAAGTAGGCTTTTGAATCATACTGTTTTCCTTTCGCTCAATTACTTTTTGTTAAACATAACGCTTCTGCCGCCGTCCATCAAAATGGTTACACCGTTGAGGAATTCACACTTGTCGGATGCCGCATACATGATCATATCAACGATCTCCTGCGGTTCTGCGGCTCTGCCAAGCATGGTCTTCATGCCTGCCATGGCAGGGCGGGTCATAACGGGGCCGGGGGCAATGCACACGCAACGCACGTTGTAGGGTGCGCCTGCCTGCGCGATCGATTTGGTCACACCGTACATCAAAGCGCTTTTGGATGCGGCGTAGGCAACCGCGTTGTCGCTACCTTCCTCGCCTGTGATAGAGCCGAGGTGAATGATGACACCACTGTTCTGCTTTGCCATTTGCGCCATGACGGCGTGGTCAAAGTAGAACGCACCCTTGAGATTGACGTCGATGCCGAAATCATAGATCTCAATGGGATTTTCATGGAATTTGCCGTGTGCGTTGCAAATACGCGTTTCCGCACCGCCCGCACAGCTGATGAGGATATCAATAGAACCAAAACGATCCACCGCCGCATCGCGCGCATTGCAGACCTCTTGGTAGTTGCGTACGTCCACCTGCACGCCCATGACGTTGGGGTGGTAGGTCAATATTTCGTTGACACAGGCATCCAACGTTTCGCGGTTAATATCGACAAGCACCACGTTGGCACCCTCTTTTGCATAGCATTGTCCCAGCAAAAGTCCCATGCCGGAGGCACCGCCGGTGATCAAAACTGTTTTTTGGCTCATATCGAACCCTCCTTTTGTTTTTCTGGTTGATTTTATTATACCACTTGACAAAAAAAAGAAAAGAGTGTATAATGGAAGAAAACAAAACGATTCTACGGTGTTGCAAAAAAGGAGGCAGGCGTTATGCAGCAGTATTCTATTCCGCTGACTTATTTGGTGTGCAATCGCTTTGAGGAGCTTTGCGGTGAAACGGGGGATTTTCGTCATTCGCCGCGCCCTTTACACAGCGTGGCTTATATTGAGAGCGGAGAGGCGGATTTTGTTTGCAACGGAAAAAGCGTACACGTGCGTGCAGGCGACGTGATATACGTGGCAAAGGGGAGCTGTTATTATTCCTTATGGAGGGGAGAGCCCAAAACACGCTTTATCTCCTGCCATTTTGATCTTGTACCCTTTGGCGAGCCCATCGGCACGCGCGTATATCCCTTACAGGCAATTGAAGGGTGTGAGGAGCTGTTGCCGCTGTTTGAGCAAATGGTTAAAGAGGGGCAGGACCCTGCCGCTTCCTTGTATTCGTTGGGGGGCTTTTTTCAAATCCTTTCACATCTGTTTTGCCGTATGTACTACGAGCGCGACCTCACGCTCAATCACCGCGTCATGGATGCGGTGCGCTATATCGAGAGCCATTACGATACGCCTCTGCGCGTGCCGGAGCTGGCGGCACTTTGCCACGTCAGTCCGTCGTATTTTTACGAGTGCTTTAAAAAGGAGATGGGGATATCGCCCATCGAATACAAAAACAGAATTACGATCGCACACGCAAGACGCGCGCTGATCGATCACCCCGATACCTCTATTGAGGAGCTGAGCGAGCGATTGGGCTTTGAGTCGTCGATCTATTTTCGCCGTTTGTTCAAATCCATCACGGGCAAAACGCCGCGTGAATACCGTAATACCGCGGCGGAAACGATGTGATCTGCTTGAAACAGACAAAAAAAGGAATTTTTCTATTTACATTTTCAGTAACGTATGTTATAATGAATTTTAGAGAACCGATCACAAAACAGATAGGAGGGCTTTATGAAACCTGCAAGCTTTATGAGTGCCGAGAGCCAAAAACGCTACGATGCGTTTTGGGAGTGTGATGTGTATGACCGTTTTTTGATGTTTGTTGCCGTGGGAGGTAAAAATATCGGCAAGCCAGAGGAGATCAGCGACGAGGAATTTGTTACCTACAAGCGCGATAATATCGATTTTCGCCTGCGTGAGTCACTTGCCCGCCACGACGGTGTGCGCTACTATATGGATGCGTTTCCCACGCAGTTTATCAACTACGGTCCCGGCTCCTTGGCGGCGTATATCGGCGGTAACTATCAATATGCTCCCAATACCGTGTGGTTTGACCGCAATCCTGTCATTACCGATTGGGAAAATCCGCCGCGCATTGCTTTTGATGAGGAAAGTCCGCTTTGGAAAAAGACTGTGGAATTTACCGATGCCATTCTCCGTTCGGGTCACGCATACGCTTCTATCACCGATATTGGCGGAACGCTTGACGTGGTAGCATCCTTGCGCGGTACGCAGGAGCTGTTGTTCGATCTGTATGACTATCCGGAAGAGGTCAAAAAAATGACCGATGAGGTACGTGCATGCTGGAAGCAAGCTTATACGGCATTGGAGCGTCGCATGACTCCGTATCAGGATGGCTTTACCTCGTGGATGCCTATTTGGTGCCGCCAGCGTTATTCTCCCATTCAATGTGATTTTTCGGCAATGCTTTCCCCGGATATGTTCAAGGAATTTGTGTTGCCCGATTTGATCGACCTGACCGAGTTTTTGGATAAGAGCATTTACCACCTTGACGGCCCCGGTGAAATTCCGCATCTCGATCACCTGCTCTCCATCCCGCGCCTGAACGCTATTCAATGGACGGTCGGTGCAGGAAAAGGCAAGCTGAGCGACGATTGTTGGTTTGATATGTACGATAAGATCCAAGCGGCAGGTAAGGGCTTGGTGCTCTTTGTGGAGGATCCTGCGGGAGCCGAAAAGCTGATGCGCCACCTGTCGCCGCGCGGTGTATTTATGTCGGTTGGCAGATGCGACGATGCAGCTGCACGCGACCTGACAGCACTTGCCGAATCTTTGGGTATCAAAGGCTGACATCGCCTTGCTCGATAAACGAAATGAATAAAAAACGCCCTCCAAGCCGCAACCGCGGCTTGGAGGGCATATTTTATTTGCTTGATTAGTCAGCCTTGATCTGGTCAAAGGCGAAGATACGGAAATCGTTGGGGTCGAGATTGCGTGCGGTCTGCATGCATTCCTCGGCTTCTGCGAGTTTGCCGTAGCCCAAAAGCGCAAATGCCTTGAGGATCGAGCCATCACGCAGGTTGTTCTTTTCAATGTCGTATTCAAAGGGCATGGGGGAGGGGGAACCAACGCCGTAATAGGTGCGCAGATCTTTGTTGACGATAAAGTTATCTGCAACTTTCAGCATCTCTTCAAGCACGGCATTTGCCTCGTCGTTGCGATCCAGCTTTTGGAGTGCGAGCGCACGGAAGAGGGAGAGCTCGGAAACAGCCGCCTTGTAAATTGCCGCTTGCTCGTAAGCTTCTTTTTCCTGCTCGGCTTTGCCTGTTTTTGCATAGAGCTTTGCAAGGTAGTAGAAGATGTGCGCCTCTTGGTTGAAGAAGGTCTTGGCTTCGCCGTAGGACTTGGGCATATTGACACCGTTGGAGTAGATCTGCTCTGCCTTTTCATAGTTGCCCTTTTCGGTCAGTTCTCTGCCGTACAGCGTGTGCATCCATGCGTGTTGCTTGGTCAACTTACCTTCGCCACCCTCATAGATGTGAAAACGCTTCTTTGCCGCCATATCGATGGCAGTTTGGTAGTCGCCCTGCTGGCAAATGAGCGTCAGCTTATCCAAATAGCAGTCGTCTCTTTCCTTGAGCAATTCGGGATACTGTTCGTAAACGGCGAGACGCTCCTCAATAGAGCAATTCATGTTTTTCAGCAGCTGCTGATACTCCAACAGCAATCTGGGATCGTCACCCTTAAACTCCAATGCCTTTTCCAAGCAGGTGCGTGCGCGTGCGGCGTCCTTGGCTTTGTCAAAGTAGTAGAGTGCGAGGTTTCTCCAAGCCTTGCCGTGGGTGGGATCGTTGGCAACGCAATTCTCCCAGGCCTGTGCGGCTTCGGCATAGCGGAACTTATCGTAGTACAGGCAACCGAGGTAGTAGTAGGCGTTTGCGCCCGTACCGTCGGTATCGATGGCGTTTTGCAGAACGAGAACGTCCTCAAGACGAGAGGGGAAGCAGTAGCCCGTTTGGCAAGCGTTTGCCGCACGAACGAGTGCACAAGCGCACTCACCAAGCTGCTTTTTGCAGTACGCCTTGTAATAATTGACCATGGGATAAGCATCGTCTGCAAGGTCGAGCGTGTAGAGCGCATCCACCCAAAGACCTGCCTTCATGTAGTCGATGGCAACGTCGATCATGTTCTCTGCCTTGAGGCGGAACTGTGCCAGATCGGCAGAATTATCGGTGTAGTGGGAATATTCGAGCTTTGCAAACAGATCGAGCAGATCGTCTGCGGCATTCTGCTTTGCATACTCCTTGGCAGTTTGACAGCCGAGGTGACGCAGGATCGCCGCCTTGAGGTTTTGTGCCTTGGTGTGACCTTTGTTCAAACCGAGAGATTCGTCGATCTTTTCAAGAGCCGCCTTAAAATCGCCCTGTTTGCAATCCAAGCAAGCCAATTCAAACATTGCCGCCGAGCGGTGGTTGTAGTTCCAAGCCGCGCGGTAGAGGGTGTCGTAAGCCTCCTTGTCGCGGCCAAGGTAGGTCAGCGCCACGCCCTTGAGGTAGAACGCCTCGGTGTCGGTGGGGTGCTGGTTGCGGCTGGTCAGGCGCTTGATGGCAACGTTGCAATATTCCACACACTTTTCAAACTCGCCGTTCTTGAGGGAGAGGCGACCCATAGAGGTGTTGCAACGAATGTCACCCGCATCGCGGCGAATGCCCTCGAGATAGTAGTTTTCGGGACGGTAGTTATGCTGTTTGTATTGCTCCAAATGGTAGCCGTTGATGTAAAGCTCCTCTACGGTATCGATTTCCGTGGGGCGTTTTACGGGCTCACGAACGTCAATGGGGGATTTTTGTCCTCTTTGGTAAGGCGTGTAGGAGATCAGCTCCTTGCCCGCATCGGAGGTCAGCGTTACGGTCAGCTTGGAGAAGTTTGCACCGTTCAAAGCAACGGTGTTGAGGTAAGCGGCGGTGGGGTCGAGGTCTGCAGTTTCGGTAAAGAGAACCTTGTCACCCTCGGTCACCTTGATCACAGCGTTCTTAAAGGTGCCCGTGACGTTAAAGCCGATAAAGAGATCGTTGCCTCTTTGCTCCATGTTCATTGCTGCATCGATGGAGGCGTTCTTGGGCTCTCCAATGTCGCGAATGGGGTACCAATATTGTTCAAATTCTCTTGTTTCGTAAGGTGCGATCCAAGTAAAGTCGGGCTGGTTATCGGTGTAAACACCGGTCATCAGCTCAATGTAGGGGCCGTTTTCGTCGGTCAGATTTGAGCACCACATATCACCAAAATCGCCAATACCCCAGTGCCACATCTTTTTACCGGGGGAGATGTGATGGTTTGCAACGGTTGCAATACCCTTATTGATTCCCGTATCGTAGCCTGCAATGTAATCCATGTCGGATTGACCCTGCGAGATCAGGTAAGAGGAGGGAACCTTTACGGCATCGTAGCGAGAAAGATCGGTGCCTTCGCCAAAGTTATAGGGGCGAGCGGTCTTGTAAACGCCCTTTGCGATCGGCCACTCCAAAACGGCGCGGCGGGCGTGGTCGTTGACCCACTCACAGTCGGGCGGAAAGACGGTACGGTAGTCGTTGTTGACCGGAACGGCAAGGTTTGCCCACCACATAAAGAGTTGAGGCAAGGAGGTACGGTTATAAACTCTCACCTTTGCCTTGATGTAGCTTCTGCCTGCGTCCACGGTAATACCTGCCATGCCCTTCATACGGTTCATGGGCTCTACCTCACCTGTCCAAACGGTCTTGGAGCCGTCGGCGTTTTCCTCAATAACAGCCTCCAGGGGCATATAGGTGGTGGGACGGTGGTGTTGCGGCCAGTTGAACTCGATACCGCCCGAGATCCAAGGACCTGCAATGCCGACGAGTGCGGGCTTTACCACCTCGTTATAATAAATAAAATCGTAGTTGCCTACCTTGTCAAGACCTCGCAGGATCTTGCCGCCGAGTGCGGGAACGACCTGCGTTTTAACGTACTCGTTTTCTACGGTAAAAACATCATATTCAACGTCGGTTTTTGTGTCGGTGATGCCATCGGAATAGGGAATGGGGTAAATTCTTCCCGACGCGCCCTGATAGGGCTTGTTTTCAAAGAACATGGGCAGGTCGTGCGCCGCCTTGGGAACATAGGTGGGAATGATCTGCTTCTTTTTTTCAACAGTGACTTTTTTCATTGACATACCTCCAAATTTGTGTTATAATAATGATAACCGAGAAAGCGCTCGATTACAAGACAGAGTTTACAGCGTTTTTTTCACAAAAAATTACACGGAGGAGCGGTATGTACCTGATCAGCGAGCCAAGCTATTCTACGACCAATTGGTATCAAAGCAGTCTTGCGGCACTAAAGAACCGTGCACGCAAAAAGCGCGTTACGCTTGCATTTTCAACTTCTGCCGCCGATGCGGCAGAGGAGAGCTGTGCATTCGTTTTGGGCGGAAGCGCATCCTGGATCTCGCAAACGGTGCACCAGTTGCAAATTTGCGGCTGTCATCCTATTATTCTCAGCGAACTGCCCAATTACGATCTGTTTGGCAAGTACAGCTCGGTCAAAACCGATTACAATCGTTTTATGTCCGCGCTTTATCAGCTTTTTTATACCTGTGAACGTCGGCGCACCGCCTTTTACGGTATGAACCCCGCTTCTTTTTCGGATATGTCGCGCAAAAACGCATTTCTTTCCTGCTTTGCCGCAGGAGAGATCTTTGAAAACAATGGTTCTTTACAACAATGCTTTGATGCCTTTTGGAGTGCCCATCAAAAAGAGGCGTTTGACGCGGTGATCTGCGCCAACGATTTTGCGGCGGTATCTTTGCTGGTACATTTGAAAAGGGCAGGGGCGGATCCCAAAAGCATTCGCATTGCCGTGCATTCCAACGCACGTCTTTTGGGGCGCTTTCCCGAAATCGTTTCGGCAAGGGTTGACCACGAGGCTGTTGCCGCCGCCGCATTTGAGATCGCCGCTTGCATTGAGGGCAATCCCGAGTTTATCGGAATGCATATCACGGTCGATTGTCGCCCTGAGGCAGACGGAGCAATACAGGCAAATGCGTGTGTGCCGTCTCCTGCGGAAATCGTTTTCGAGTCGCAGACCGATGCCCTTTATACCGATACCGAGCTCTCGGAGCTGATGCGCATCGAGCACCTGCTTTCCGAGTGCGATGAGACCGACATCAAGATCCTGCGCCTTTTGGGAGACTCCGCCGACGAGATTGCGGAAAACACCTTTTTGAGCGATAACGGCGTAAAATACCGCATCAAAAAAATGAAAAAGATCTGCGGTGTGGAGTCCAAACGCGAAATTCCGCTTCTGCTTTCCAAATACGACATTCTTATATGAGCATTTTTTATGGAGAAATTGCAATTCGTTGCGGTTTCTCCATAAAAAAATGCGCAAAGGTCTTGATTTCGGACGAAAAATGTTATATAATAAAGAATGAATATAAAATGGTTCAATGTTTCTTTTTTGAAAGGGGAAAACAATGGATAGAGTCAGCAAACATAATTATTACTTGGATATTGCGCAAACCGTGGCGGAGAGATCTACCTGCCTGCGCAAAATGTACGGTGCGATCATCGTCAAAAATGATTCCATCATTTCTACGGGCTACAACGGCGCTCCCCGCGGACGTCAGAACTGCTCCGATCTCGGTCATTGCATGCGCGATCGCTTGGGCATTCCGCGCGGCGAGAGATACGAGCTTTGCCGCTCGGTACACGCCGAGGCAAACGCCATTATTGCGGCATCCCGCGATCAGATGCTGGGCGCGACCCTTTACATGGTGTGCGTCAACTCCAAAACGCGTGAGCTGGAACCCGGCACGTCCTCTTGCATGATGTGCAAGCGTCAGGTCATCAACGCGGGCATTGCAACGGTCGTCGTGCGCGACGATAAAGAGAACTATCGTATCATTGACGTGAACGAGTGGATCGAAAACGACGACTCGCTCAGCGGCGTATTCGGTTATTGAGAGGAAAGTACATGAAAAAGATCACAATGATGTGGCTCTGCCTGCTCCTTTTGTGCGCATGCGTGCTGTCTGCTTGCGGCGCACCGTCCATGAAGCAGGAGGGAGTCAGCTTCCGCCACCCCAAAACGGGTATTTGTTACTATCCCGCCTCTGCCAATTACAGTGCACAAAAAGCGGCTGATGCCGAGGTCTATGCAAGAATCGCACGCGACGGCGTAGATGCACTTCTTTTTTATCCCATTCAGGACGTTGATCCTCAAAAGTATATCGTCACCGCAAACGGTACGCTGATGTACGCAGAGGGATTGCGGCTGCCCACGTTGTCGGAGCTCTCGGTCAAGGAGGTCGGCTTGTACGATATGCAGGTCAACAGTAGCATTGCCATGATCGAAAAACAGGACGTGATCACCGCGCTGAAGGAGAGTTACGTTCAAAAACCTGCTTGCGCATACCAACAGCTTTGGCTTTTGCAGGAATATACCTCTTACGATATGCGCTTTTACGGCAAGGGCGAGTACGCCGGTATTTATTACCGCTTGCACTATCTTCTGTTTGAGGAGGATGCTCTTGTTTACGTGGAAATGACCGACGATTTTGTCGATCCTTATCCTGAGATGGATTATGAGATCGAGGATTACTCCGGTCCCGATGCATCGGGCAATATGGTGACCGAGGTATATGCGGTTTATAATTTTGGAAAAGAGCTGATCTACGATTCGGTTACGGGTGAGTGCCGCATGGCAGGCGTATCCCTTTGCGAATACGTACAGTAACGGTATGACCGATTTATTACAGGATGCTCCCTTGTTGGAGCAAACCGAGGAGCCGCAACAGATGCGCCCCATCTGCTTTGTATGCACGGGCAATACCTGCCGCTCTCCCATGGCAGAGGCTGTGGCCAACCGCTTGATTGCGGAGGATCCCACGCTCTACGGCATGGAGGCGTTTAGCAGAGGTCTTTACGCAAACGAGGGAGAGCCGATCTCTACGCAAGCGGTGCTTGCATTGGAGGAGGCAAACGTTGCCCCCATCGCTTCTCGTGACTATCACGCTCACACGGCGCACGACTTACGCGCCGAGGAAGCAGAGCGGTATGATCTTTTGATCGGTATGACGGGCGCACACGCCATGGAGCTGATGATGCGCTTTCCCATGCTGGCACAGCGCATTACCTGTATGCCTGCACCGATCCCGGACCCCTTTGGCGGTGACCTTGCAACCTATCGCAACTGCCTTGCAGAGATCAGCAAAGGGGTAAGAACTCTTTTAAACACGGAGGAGCCGCTATGACCGAGCCTATTCGTGCCGAGCATCTTGCATCGGTTGCCAAATTGGAGGCGGAGTGCTTTTCCGAGCCGTGGAGCCGTGATGCTTTGGCGTTACTGCTTACCGATGCGGCAAGCGGCGTCGTGCTCCTGCAAAACGGAGAGGTGGCGGCGTACGGCGGTGTGCTTTGGGCAGTTGACGAAGGACAGATCACCAATATTGCCGTTTCCCACGCCTGGCGCAGGCAGGGCTTTGGCAAGCAGATCTTGCAGGCTTTGATCCTGCAAGCAAAAGAGAGAGGTGCCGTACAGCTGGTGCTGGAGGTGCGCGCATCCAATGAGGCAGCAATTGCCTTGTATGAGCAAAGCGGTTTTTTGACGGTGGGGCGCCGCAAGGCTTTTTACCGTGCACCGCGCGAGGATGCGCTCGTTATGCTCCTCTCCCTGTAACAAAGACAATCGCATTTTGAACGTAAGGACGAAGTAAATGTATATTTTAGGAATGGAAAGCTCCTGCGACGAGACCTCTGCGGCAGTCGTGGAGATGGACGAGGGCGTGCGCGTCATTCGCTCCAATATCGTAGCCTCGCAAATCGAGACCCACCGCATGTACGGCGGTGTCGTACCCGAAATAGCAAGCCGTGCCCATATCGAAGCCATTTCACGCATCACCTATGAGGCGTTGGAAACGGCAGGCGTACGTATCGATCAGATCGGTGCCATTGCCGTTACGGCATTCCCCGGTTTGATTGGTGCTTTGCTGGTAGGCGTTAATTTTGCAAAATCCTTGGCTTATGCCAAAAATATTCCCTTGGTGGCGGTCAACCACATCCACGGTCACGTGGCGGCGGCATATCTCGCGCATCCCGATCTCAAGCCTCCTTTTTTGGCGTTGGTTGTGTCGGGAGGGCATACCTCCTTTTATCGCGTGGAGAGTGACACCGAGTACGTAGAGATCGGCGGCACGCGCGACGATGCGGCAGGAGAGGCGTTTGATAAGATCGGACGCGTTATCGGCATGCCCTATCCGGGCGGTGCGGCATTGGATAAGCTCGCCTACGAGGGAGATCCCAAGGCGATCTTGCTCCCGTCTCCCGCATTGGCAGGGGATACGCTCGATCTTTCCTTCAGCGGCATCAAGACCGCGGCGCTGAATTATTTGAACAGCATGGAGCAAAAGGGCGTTGCCGTCAACCGTGCCGACGTAGCGGCGGCGTACACCGATAAGATTGTCAAGGCGATCGTGCAAAAAGCAGAGCTTGCCCTTGTACAGAGCGGCATGAAGACCCTCGTTCTGGCAGGTGGGGTGGCGGCGAATTCGCATTTGCGTGCGGCTCTGGAGCGTATGTGCGCGCGTCTTGGAGTGCGCCTTGCCATGCCCGAGCGAGCCATGTGCGGCGATAACGGCGCCATGATCGCGGCGGCAGGATATTTTGAATTTTTAAAGGGAAATTTTGCGGATACGTCGCTCAATGCATCCGCCTCTGACGACGGGCTGTAAAAACGGCTTGTCAAGTCCTTTTTTGCAAAAAGATCAAATTCGTCGTTTTGCATGAATTTTATCTTTTTTGTGTAAATTTTTGAGTTTTCCACTTTCCCACAAGAGTTTTCCACAGGTTGTTGAAAAGACCGCCAAAATGCTCTTTTTGCTTTAGAAAGTTATCAAAAATTCCCCAAAAGGCAGAATTTTTTCATAAAATTGTGGAGAACTGTGTGGATATTGTTGAAAAAGTGAGCGTATAAAGGATGTGGAAAACTTTTTTCGACCGCTCTTGCGTTTTTTCGACAAGCCGAAAAAGCATTGTTCATAATCAACAAAACCGCTGTTTTTACAAAACGAAAACGCCGCTTTTGCGGTGGTAGAAAGGATAGATTTTTATGATGGATTCCGAATTTTACGTCCCCACGGAAAACGAGGGAGAGGGCATCGACCGCCCCTTTGTTTCCCCTGCGGTCATTCGTCGTTTGCCTCGTTATTTCCGCTATTTGCGCGAGCTTTTGCGCGAGGGAAAAACGCGGATCAGCTCGGGTGAGCTTTCCGAGCGTATGCAGGTAACGGCGTCTCAGATCCGTCAGGATCTTAACTGCTTTGGTGGCTTTGGTCAGCAGGGCTACGGCTACAACGTCAGCTACCTTTATTCCAAAATTTCAGATCTGCTCGGCGTTGGTGTCGGTCTGCAAGCCGTTATTATCGGTGCGGGCGACCTAGGTCGTGCGCTCGTGCGTTCGTCCATGTTCGAAAAGCGCGGTGTAGATATTGTTGCAATGTTTGATATTGCCCCCGATCTGATCGGCAAGGAGTTTGGCGGTGCGAGCGTTTACGATATGAAGGAGCTGGATGCGTTTTGTCAGGAAAACCGCGTGGATATGGCGGTACTGACTTTGCCCAAGGATAAGGCAGAGGAGGAGGCCGCGCATTTGCTGTCGCTCGGCGTTTCCGGCTTTTGGAACTTTACGGGTAAGGAGCTGGTCTATGCTCCCGGTGAAGCGGTGGTGGAGAACGTCCACCTTGGTGACTCTTTGATGAGCCTGAACTACGAGCTTTGCCGCCAAAAGACCGAAAAAGCCAAAAAGAGCGCAAAGGAGCAGGATTGATATGAAGCTGAATTTTGGTCAGGAGGTATTCGTCCTGCCGTCGTCATCGCTTTCGCATTTGGACGATGCGACCGACGTACAGTTGCGCGTTTTGCTGTGGCTCGCCTCCGATCTCTCTCTTGCGGGCAAATCCAAGCAGCTTGCAAAGCTGGCAGGCTGTGACGCGCGCGCAATCAAGGAGGCACTTGCTTTCTGGCGCGAAAGGGGCGTTTTGCAGGAGGACGAGGATATCGCCGTTCCCACAATGGCAACGGTAGAGCAAGCACCCGTCGAGTTGGCGGAAAAACCGAAAAAGGTGTTGCGCCGTGCCGACGAACTGCCGAATTATTCCTCGGACGAGCTTGCGGCGTTGCTGGAGGCGCGTGAGAGCGTACGCATCCTGATCGACGAGGCACAGCAGATCCTTGGTAAAATGTTCAATCCGAGCGAGATCAATGTCATGGTCGGAATGTACGATTACCTCGGTATGAGCGAGGAATGCATTTTGTTGTTGTTGACGTATTGCAAGCAGATCGGTAAGGTCAGATTGCGCTCTATCGAAAAATACGCTTATGAGCTTGTGGATCGCGGCATCGATACCGCCGAGGCAATGGAGGAGGAGATCCGCAATGCGGAGGCAAGACATAGCTTTGAGGGCGAGATCCGAGAAATGTTTGGTATGAAGGCACGCTCACTGACGGGCAAGGAGTCCAAAATGCTTGCATCGTGGCACTCCTTTGGTTACGACAGCAGTATCGTGCGCTTGGCGTACGAGATCACGGTCAACGCAACGAACGAGCCGTCGGTGGCTTATGCCAATGCGATCTTGGAAAAATGGAACGCCGAGGGCTGGAAAACAGCCGAGCAGATCGAAGCAGGTTTGGCGGCTGAAAAAGCCAAGCGCGAGGGCCAAAAGAAGGAGTCCGGCACTTTGGGCAACAGCTTTGATACCGACGATTTCTTTGAAGCGGCATTGCAACGCGGCTTCCGCGAACGCAACGAAGGATAATGGAGTAAGATATGGGATACAATAAAGAAAATTTTAAGCGCATTCGCGCCGAATACGAAACCAAGACCTTTCGTGCTCAGGCGGAGGCGGATGCACGCCGTGCGGAGCTTTATGAAGCCATTCCCGAATTGAGTGGAATGGATCAACGCCTTTCGGAGTTCGGCTTGCGCATCATGAAGGCGGCTCTTTCAGACGGTGATACCGCGCGACATATCGAGGCGTTGCGCGTTGAAAACGAGCGCATCATGCAGGCTCGAAAAAATTTGTTGGCACGCCACGGCTATCCTGCCGATTACAGCGAGCCGCGCTATGAATGCACCGCTTGCCGCGATACGGGTTACGTTGGCATCAAGATGTGTACCTGTATGCGCAAGAGCCTTGTGGAGGCAGGAATGCAGTCCTCGGGGCTTGGAGCTTTGATCCAAAAGCAATCGTTTGAAAACTTTTCGTTGGAGTATTACCGCAACTCTCCCGAGCACTATCGCATCATGGAGGGGAACTATCGTTACCTGAATAAGTACGCCAACGCATTTTGTTTAGAGGCAGGTGCGCCCATTCCGTCCAGCTTGCTCTTTTTGGGCGGTACGGGACTTGGTAAAACACATCTTTCCACTGCCGTTGCTCGCGTGGTCACCGAGCGTGGCTACGACGTTTATTACAACAGCGCCGTTGGCATGATCTCGGATTTTGAAAGCCGCCGTTTTGGTAACGGGCTTGCCGCCGGCAGTACCGACGATACCTCGGCGTACATCGAGTGTGATTTGTTGATCATTGACGATCTCGGTACAGAGGTGATCAATCAGTTTACGCTGTCCTGCTTGTACTACGTCATCAATACGCGACTCAATCTGCAAAAGCCTACCATCATCAGTACCAACCTCACCCCTGCCGAGTTGCGCAAGAACTACAGCGACCGCATTTCCAGCCGCTTAACGGGTGAATTTCAGGTCGTTCCGTTCTACGGAACCGATATCAGAAAGCAAAAATTACAAATAAATTGAGTTTTTTGTAAAAATCTTGAAAAAAAGCCAAAAAGCTATTTACAAATTCAAAAAAAGAATGTATAATAGTAAATAGGAATTATGTTCGCGACATCCTGCCGCGAAATCAGGAAGGAATGGACAACATCATGAGCATGAACGAAAACAAAAAGAACGAGCAAGCGAGCGAAAGCTCCCTGAAAAAAGACGTTGCCAAGGTGGCGTACGAGGCGGTAGATGCCGTACTGACGTCGGTGGTAAGCGCAAAGCTGTATCAAAAAATTGCATCAAAGGTTGCCAATGGCGTTGATCCCGCAAAGATCAAAAAGGCAAGCGGCGTTTTTGGTGCAGGTATTTGCTCGGGACTTTTGCTGACGAGTGATTTTATTCCCACTTTGGCGCAGGCATTGGATCGTGCATGGGCAAAGCGTGATGCAAAGAACGCTCCCGCCGAGGAAGTGGCAGAGGAGACGGTCGAAGAGATCGCAGAAGAACCCGTACAGGAGACCGAAGCCGAAGAGGTGACCGTTGAGGAGATCGTAGAAGAGGTCGTAGAGGAGATTCCCGTGGTTGAAGAACCCGTAGAAGTGACCGAGGCTGTTGCCACCATGGCGGCGTCCGAGGAGCAGGAGGAGGAAGACGAGGAGGAAGGCTCCTTCGGATTCAGTACCGCAGGTTTGGAGTTCTTTGACGCAATGGAAAAGCCCGAGGAATACGCGGCTTTGGTAGAGCAGGAGAATGCGGGCGAGATTCAAATCGTTGCTCGTTATCGCCGTAGCTTCCAGTCCCGCCTGATCCAATCGCAGGGCGAGGTTCAGTCTTATTATTCCACTATCAAAAACAAGCTCCTTTCCTACAAGGGCGTTAAGGCACGTACCAGCTGGGGTAACGAGTCCTTTAACAAGGGCAGAAATTACATCGCAAAGGTCAATGCAAAGTCCAAGACCTTGTACCTCTATCTTGCCATCAATCCCGCAACGCTGGGTGAGGACAGCAAGTATAACTTTGAGGACGTTTCTTCTAAAAAGAAGTACGAGAACGTTCCCGTGCTCATCAAGATCAAGGGTCCCCGTAAGCTCAACTACGCGTTGGAGCTCATCGACTCTATTTGCAATACGCAAATGGCTTTGCCCGAGGTCAAGAACTTTGAAGAGGTCGATTATACGGTCGAGTACCGCTCTACCGAGGAATTGGTCGTTGACGGCCTTGTAAAGAAAATGGTAGCAGGCGTTCCCGTGGCTGCTTTTGATACCACCGTTGAACCTACTCCTACCGAGGTGGACGTTACGGTTGCATCTGTTTAAAAAATAAAAAACAATCATAAAAAAAGAGATACGGCGCATACTAACGCCGTATCTCTTTTTTAGCGGATGCATCAATAACCACGAAAGGAGTAACCGATATGCCAGAAGCGGTAAAAACCAAGCAAACTGCAATGCTGTTGCAGGCAATCTATAAAAACGTAAAAATGGCAAGCGATTCTATTTTGACCATTATGCCAAAGGTCAAGGATCCGCGCATGAAGAACGACTTAACGGTCAAGCTGAGCGTGTATGAGGCGTATGCCTCTCGCGCGGCAAAGCTGTTGGCGGACGAGGGCGTAAAGCCTGAGGAGGAGGGCGCAATTACAAAGCTTGCGGCAAAGTGGGGCAGTATGATGAATACCATGCGCGACTCTACAACAAGTCATCTTGCCGAGATGATGGTAGAGGGCGCGACCATGGGAGTGAACGATATGCTCAAGCAAATTCGCGAGTGCGAAAATACCCACGTATCCGAGAGCGCGTTGCGACTTGCACGAGACGTTTGCGCCTTTGAAGAAAAAACTGTAGAAGAAATGAAGAACTATTTGCGCTGAAAACCGAGAAAGGAAATTACAAAATGGCACAAATTACCTGTAAGGAGCTTTCGGCTCTTTCCGATTTGATGACGGCAGAGGAAATGATGGTGGCAAAGTGTTGTGCGCTGGCTTCTCAATGCACCGATCAAACCTTGAAGAACGCGTACGAGCAAATGGCACAGCGTCACCAGAGACATTTTGAAGAGCTGTATTCCAACTTGAAGTGAGGGGAAAAGAATGGAGAATCAACAAATGACAAAATATGACGAAAAGCAAAAAATGATCGATCTGTTATCCTCCGAAAAGTTTTTAACGGGGACTTATAACACCTTTTGCTGTGAGGCGGCAACGGGGAGTGTAAAGAATTGCTTGCTTTCTATTCTCAACGACGAGCACCGTATGCAAAATGAGCTGTTTCAAGAGATGAGTACGCGCGGTTGGTATCCGACAGAGAAGGCAGAGGAACAAAAGATCAGCGCGGCAAAGCAAAAATTCGGTAAGACCGTAACGGTGTAACAAACGAATAACAGCTATTGTAATATCTCCGAGCACCATCGTAGTTGCGGTGGTGCTCTTTTGTAACGAGCCGTAACGCGTATTTTTGGTACTTGACATTTCCACGCTTGTATGATATACTGTAATTGCAGAGATCTCACGAAAGATCAAGTTGAAAAGGAGGTATTCGATATGGTTTTTTTTGACTTTTTGAAAAAGAAAAATAAGACCGAAGAAAATACGGCGGAACAAAGTGAAAATACTTTTGTTATCGATATGTGCAGTAAGGTGTTTGAAAAGTGTGATTACGGCGACGAGATCGATAAGCTCAACGAGCACGAAAGAGTCTTCTTCATTACGCAAACATTGGAGGAAGAGGTCAACAACGGCGGATTTTGGCAGTTCTTCTATAATTCAAGCGGTGATTTTTCGGGCGAATTGATCGATGCTTTTACAAAGATTGGTGCACTCAAAACCGCCGAGATCTGCAAACAGGCGCTGTCAATATTCAACGGCGACGTTCCCACCGATCGTGATGAGAGGGGAGAGCTGTTGGCGCAATTGGATTGTAACGACTTTTGGGACGAATGCGACGAGGCATTCTATCGCTATGAGGAGCCGTTGGAAGAGTTGAATTATGCGTACGTTATGAAGTATCGCTCATTTTTTGATTGAACCGTTCGACACGTGACACGGTTTATAGTTTAGAAGAAAAAGGAGTCTTGAAAATGATCTTAGTAAACACCGATTACATTACGGGCAAGGAGCTTGAAATGCTCGGCCTTGTCAGCGGAAGCACCATTCAAAGTAAGCATATCGGTAAGGATATCGGAGCAAGCTTTAAGACCTTGGTTGGAGGCGAATTGACGGGATATACCGAAATGATGAACGAGGCGCGCGCCATTGCTACGCGCAGAATGGTGGAAAGAGCCACGCAAATGGGAGCTGATGCTGTGGTCAACGTTCGCTTTGCATCCTCTGCCATTATGCAAGGTGCCGCCGAGGTGATCGCCTACGGTACGGCTGTTAAATTTATTTGAAATTCAAATAAGCCCGATTGAATCAAAAACCACCTGCTCTTGGCGAAGCTTCGCGTGAGCAGGTGGTTTTGGGTTGTATTTAATCGACCATTTGGCGATAGACCTCGTTTTTTGGAACGCCGCGGTCGCGTGCGGCTTGCTTGATGGCATCCATTTTGGAAAGTCCCGTATCCATGTAGTGCTGTACGTGAGCAGGAATGTCCAATTCGCTCCAAAACGCCGTAGGAGTGGCGGCTTCCTTTGCTCCCTCTACCACCAGCACGTATTCACCGCGCGGGCTTTGCTCCTTGTAATAGGCAACCGCTTGGGCAAGTGTCAAACGCAGGATCTCCTCGTGCGCCTTGGTCAATTCGCGGCAAATGGCAATGCGACGATCCTGACCAAAGGTGCGTACAAAATCGTCCAGCGTAGCCTCTAATTTGTGCGGAGCTTCGTGAAAGAGCATCGTACGGGTCTCGTTTGCAAGCGTTGCAAGGTGGGCGCGGCGTTCCGCCTTATTGACCGAAAGAAAACCCTCAAACGTGAATCTGCCCGTGGGGAGTCCCGAAAGCGTGAGCGCCACGATGGACGCTACAGGGCCCGGAACAGAGGTCACGGGAATGCCGCGCTCGGCACACAGTGCTACCATATCTTCACCGGGGTCGCTGATGGCAGGCGTTCCTGCATCGGTAATGAGTGCACAGCTTTCGCCCGATTCCAAACGAGCGGCGATCTGCTCGCCACGCTCGCGCTTGTTGTGCTCAAAATAGGAGACCATCGGCTTGGAAATGCCCAAATGCGTCAAAAGGCGCATGGAATTGCGCGTATCCTCGGCGGCAATAAAATCCACCTCGGAGAGCACTTTAACGGCTCTTTCGGAGAGGTCCGCAAGGTTACCGATCGGTGTGGCGACCAAATAGAGCATACCTGCCTGAATTTGGTTTTTTTCTTTTGTACGGTCGTCGATCTGTTTGATGGAGCTCATACGTTTCCTCACTTATCATGTTCTTGTTGATAAATTTCTCCCTTTTATTTTACCACAAATCCCCCGTATTTGCAACCCCTTGGCGCAATTTTCTCCAGTTCGGCATAGACTATATTAAAGATTGAGAATAGGGGAGGCTATTATGGCAATTAAGATATACATCGATCAGGGGCACAACCCCGAAAATCCGAACGCGGGCGCGGTCGGCAACGGTCTGCGCGAGCAGGATATTACCTATCGGGTCGGGCAGGAGCTTGCGTCGCTGTTGCGTACCGATCCTGCTTACGAGGTGCGGCTGTCGCGCCCAACGCCCACTTCCTCGCTTGGAACGAGCAACAGCACCAGCCTGCGCGCGCGTGTAGATGATGCAAACGCATGGGGCGCAGATTATTTTATCAGTATTCACACAAACGCTTCCGAAAATGCAAGTGCAAGCGGAACGGAGGCATTTGCCTATGCGCGTCCGTCGTCGGCGTTTTCGCTTGGTGAGGACATTGTCGAGGGCATCTCTGCGGTTACAGGCTTGCGCAACCGCGGCATGAAGGTGAGACCGGGACTTTACGTTTTGCGAAAGACTGCCATGCCTGCTGTTTTGGTGGAGCTTGGCTTTATCACCAATCCGGGCGATGCGGCGCTGATGAACGAGAATCCTGCTTTGTTTGCAAGAGGAATTTATCAAGGGATTCAGTCCTATTTTGCCTGACGGAGCAAAATCGAGAAAAATATCTTGACAAGTCACCGCTTTTTTGTTATAATAAAGTGAAATTTAACAAAGGTGGATGACATGAACCTACAACGCAAAAAAGGATATTTTTTGTTGCTGTGTGTGCTTTTGTGCACTTGTATGCTTGTCTCGTGCTTGCATTTGACAGAGATGGATTTCCCGCTCTTGCAGGAGACCGACCGTACTGACGATGATACGACGGACAGCACCGAAAAACCGAGCGATACCACGGTCGATACGACCGATGATGAAAACGATACGCGACCGCCCGAGCAGGGGAGCGAAACGACAACGTCTGCCGTGACCGACCGCGAGACCTCTGCCCCCACGGCAGAAACGACCACGCGTGCACCGGAGACCACAACGCCTGAACCCGAAACAACAACGCCGTCGCCCGAAAGTACGACCGCGCCGCAACAGCCGACCACTCCGCCGGAGTCTGTTGATAAAAAGATCAAGATCTACATCGATCAAGGTCACAACCCATTTTCGCCCACGCATCCGCCGTCATGGAATACGGGTGCTTCGGGCAACGGCTTGCAGGAGGCTGATCTGACCTATGAGATCGGTATTCTCTTGGCAGAGCTGCTCTCAAAGGATGAGCGCTTTGAAGTTCGTCTGTCGCGTCCCACGCCCGAAACGATTTTGGGCGTTTATAACGGATCGGTTTCGGAGGCAAACGACTCGGCGTTGGATGCGCGTGTCAACGATGCCAATGCGTGGGGGGCGGATTATTTTATCAGCCTGCATATCAACTCCTACACAAGTGCCTCGGCAAACGGTTTGGAGGTCTATTATACCGCCAACGATACGGCAGGGAAGGCGTTGAGCGAGGATCTGCTGCAAGGCTTGCTGGATACGACACAGCTCCGCAATCGCGGCGTGAAAAACGGAGACCACCTCCGCGTGCTGAAAAATACGACCATGCCGTCGGCACTGGTCGAAATGGGCTTTATCAGCAATGCAGACGATGCCGCACTCTTGGATAATTCCCCCAACCTGTTTGCAAAAGGTCTTTACAATGGAATCGTATCCTATTTTGAAAATCTTGAAAAAGAGACTGTAAAAGAATAACAAAAAGGGCAAGCATAAAAGGACAAAATCCTTTTATGCTTGCTCTTTCTTGTTTTGTCGATATGTCGGCAACTTATCGAAAATCCCATCAGGAGTTTATCTCGATTATTGTTCGTCGTCGAGCTTGAGGACAGCCATGAACGCCTCGGGAGAGACTTGAACGGAGCCCAATTGACGCATCTTCTTTTTACCTTCCTTTTGCTTTTCCAAGAGCTTCTTTTTACGGGTAATATCACCGCCATAGCACTTTGCAAGCACGTCCTTGCGCATTGCCTTAACGGTCTCACGCGCAATGACCTTTGTGCCGATTGCGGCTTGGATCGGTACCTCAAAGAGCTGTCTCGGAATATTGTCCTTCAGCTTTTCTGCGATCTTACGCGCACGTCCGTACGCCTTTTCCTCGTGGACGATAAAGGAGAGCGCATCTACCTGCTCGCCATTGAGCAAAAAGTCGAGCTTGACCAATTTACTCGGCTCATATCCGAGTAGCTCGTAGTCAAGAGATGCATATCCGCGCGAGCGGCTCTTGAGCGCGTCAAAGAAATCGTAAATGATCTCGTTGAGAGGCAGATTGTAGTGCAGCTCCACACGAGTGGGGTCAAGGTATTTCATGTCTAAAAAGATACCGCGGCGGTTTTGGCAAAGCTCCATGAGTCCGCCCACGTATTCAACGGGGGTAATGATGTTCGCTTTTACCAGCGGCTCGTATGCGGTGTCGATGTTATCGGGGGAGGGGAAATTGGTGGGGTTATCGATGCGTACGACCTCACCGCCCTTGAGCTTAATTTCGTAAATAACGCTGGGCGCGGTGGTGATCAGATCGAGGTTGAACTCTCTTTCCAAACGCTCTTCAATGATCTCCATGTGCAACAATCCCAAAAATCCGCAACGGAATCCAAAGCCGAGTGCAATAGAGGTCTCGGGCTCAAAAATGAGTGCGGCATCGTTGAGCTGGAGCTTTTCAAGGGCGTCGCGCAAGTCGCCGTAGCGTGCGCCGTCGGCAGGGTAAATACCTGCGTAAACCATGGGCTGTACTGACTTAAAGCCGGGGAGCGGCTCTTTGGTGGGGTTGGATACCAGTGTGACCGTATCGCCCACGCGCGTGTCGCTGACACTCTTGATCGAGGCGGTAATGTAACCGACCTCACCTGCCGCGAGTCGCTCGCATTTGCAAAGACCAAAGGGCTCCATGGTGCCGACCTCAACAATGTCAAAGGTCGCGCCCGTGCTCATCAAGCGGATCTTATCGCCTGCCGCAACGCTTCCGTCCACCACGCGAATATTGACTACTACGCCAAGGTAGCTATCGTAGTAGGAGTCGAAGATGAGTGCTTTGAGCGGTGCGTTTTCGTCGCCCTCGGGGGAGGGAACGCTTGCCACCACAGCCTCCAAAACGTCCTCAATGTTCAAGCCTGTTTTGGCGGACACGGCGGGGCAACCCTCGGCAGGAATGCCGATGACGTCCTCGATCTCATTGCGGCACTTTTCAATGTCGGCAGAGGGGAGGTCGATTTTGTTGATGACGGGAATGATCTCCAAATTTGCATCTACGGCAAGGTATGCATTTGCAAGCGTTTGTGCTTCAATGCCCTGTGTGGCATCTACCACCAGCAAAGCACCGTCGCAGGCGTTGAGCGAGCGGGATACCTCGTAGTTAAAGTCCACGTGACCGGGGGTGTCGATCAAATTAAAGGTGTAAGCTTCTCCGTCCTTGGCGTTGTAGGTCAGCTTTACGGCACGCGCTTTAATGGTAATGCCGCGTTCACGCTCCAGATCCATGTTATCCAGAATCTGCTCCTCCATATCGCGCTTTGCAACAGTTTGGGTATGCTCCAGAATACGGTCGGCAAGCGTGGATTTGCCATGGTCGATATGCGCAATGATCGAAAAATTACGAATGTGATTTTGACGTTCGGATTTTTGCACGTTGTTTACCAAGCCTTTCGGTAAAAATTAAGAATGCGAAATTTATCACAGTATATTATATCACACGCAAGCGATTTTGTCAAGAAATTCAAACAGAAAAGAGCGATGTTTTGCGCGGTTTTCGCGCTTTGGCGGGCGGTCAAGGACAAATAGCGCAGTTTTTGCAATATTTTTCTTTGATTGATACAAAAAAGAACGTCTTATAACAATATTTGTCCAAAAAAAAGCAAAAGGTATCTTGACAGAATAAGCAAAATGCTTTATACTGTATGTAACATCAAAGGGCATACTGTGCCCGTGAACATCCGATAGGAGATCGTTATGAAAAAAATGAGAGCAGCCGTTGTCGGATACGGCGGAATGGGCGGCTGGCACGTTGAGCACTTGTTGAAGAGTGACGTTGCCGAGCTTGCCGGTATTTATGACATTAAGGAGGAGCGTTGTGCTTTGGCGCAAAGTCGCGGTATTTACGCATACCCCTCTTATGAAGCGTTGCTTCAGGATGAGAGCGTTGAACTGATCACGGTTGCAATTCCCAATGACAGCCACGAGGAGGTCGTTGTTGCGGCATTGGAGGCTGGCAAAAACGTGATTTGCGAAAAGCCCGTGGCTCTTTCCTTGGAGTCGCTCGATCGCATGATCGCCGCCGCAGAAAAGAACGGCGTGCGTTTTTCTACCCATCAAAACCGCCGTTGGGACGTGGACTACCTTGCCATGAAGCAGATCCACGATTCGGGCGAGCTGGGCAAGGTCATCAATATCGAGTCGCGTATTCACGGTAGCCGCGGAATTCCTTCCGACTGGAGAGGAGAAAAGGAGCACGGCGGCGGTATGATCTACGACTGGGGTATTCACCTGATCGACCAAGTGCTGATGATTTTTGGTTGGGACGTCAAGCGCGTTTACTGCGTTTGCGATAACATCACCAATCAAGAGGTTGACGACGGCTTCCGTTTGGAGCTTACCTTTGCCGACGGTAAGCGCGCACTCATTGAGGTTGGTACTTATAACTTTATTGCAATGCCTCGGTTTTACATGAGAGCCGAAAAGGGAAGCGTTCTGCTTTCCGATTGGCGCGAGGAGGCAAAGGTCGTCAAGTGCAAGTATTGGCATGAGAACGACGTGCTCCCCGTCAAGACTGCCGCAGGACTTACCAAGACCATGGCGCCGCGTGACAGCGTGACCACCGATACTTATACCGTTGCAAAGCCTGTGTCCGACGTGCACGATTACTACCGTCACTTCATCAACGCGATCCGCACGGGTTGTGAGCAGGACGTTACCCACGAGCAAATGCGCACCGATCTCAAAATCATTCTTGCCGCATTCCGCTCCGCAGAATTGGGAATGCCTGTAGATCTTTAAGATCTGAACCGACACAAGATATTTTGCCCGACCGCCGAACGGCAGGTCGGGCACTTTTGATTTTGTAATCATTTTTTTACGCTTGGTAAAGCTTGCTTTTTTCATGGTAAAGCTTGTTTTTTTGTTTCGCAGAGGTTGACATTCCTTTTTGGGTGTGATATAATGGCAACAAGATTAGGCGTTGGCCGCTTTTTGTCAATGTCACTTATTAAGGAAGAGGAAAGTATATGAAAATAGTTGTAACGATCCCACAGGGCGAGGTCAGAGATACGTTTTTGCCATCTGCCGTGTGTCAAAAGCTCGAAGCGCTTGGTACCGTCGTATATAACGACTCCACCGTGCAATATACCCCCGAGGAGGTCAAAGAGGCTCTGCGTGGTGCCAGCGTTGTGGTTACGGGGTGGGGAACTCCCAAGCTGACGGGCGAATTGCTTGCCGATAACGACAGCTTGCGCTTGGTGGTGCATACGGGCGGCAGTGTTGCCGATCTGGTGGACGAGGGCACCTATGCAAAGGGTATTCGCGTGGTGTGCGGAAACGATATGTTTGCCGAGTCGGTTGCCGAGGGAACGATTGGCTATATGCTTTCGGTTTTGCGCCACATTCCGCACCGTGTCAACGATCTTCGTGCAGGAGGCTGGAATAACCCTGCTCTGTTTTACGATCGCGGCTTGATCGGCAAGCAGATCGGTATTCTCGGTGTGGGTGCCATTGCGCGCCATCTGATGCGTATGCTACAGCCCTTCCATTGCTCCTTCCTCGTTTGGGATGATAACTATACCGTTGACCCTGCGTATCTTGCAAGCGTCAACGCCAAACAGGTCTCTCTGGAGGAGGTACTCACCAATTGCGGTATCATCACCCTGCACGCATCGCTGACACCTAAGTCGCGCGGCATGATCGGCAAGCGTGAGTTTGAGCTGATGCAGGAGAACGCGATCTTTATCAACACCTCGCGCGGTGCGATCATTCGTCAGGACGAAATGACCGAAGCGCTTACAAGCCGTCCCGACATCAACGCGCTGTTAGACGTGTTTGAAACGGAGCCCTTGGACGTTGCCGACCCGTTGCGAAAATTGGATAACGTCTATCTCATTCCGCACAAAGCAGGACCTACGGTCGATCTGCGCGCATACATCGGTGCGGAGGTCGTGGCGGATATTGAACGCTTTATCAACGGAGAAGAAATGAAAAACGAGATCGGCGTAGCCGCGGCTATGCGTATGACCTCGCATAAAAAGTGAAAACCCAAAAAGGAGAAGATCATGAAAAAAGCATTTAGCACGCTTGCGTGTATGGAATTGAATTTTACCGAGATCGTAGCGCTTGCAAAAAGAAGCGGTATGAACGCGGTTGAGCTTCGTTTGGATCGCCAAAACCGCATTTGCGGCTTGGAGGGCGACTATCAAATGGATATCGTACGCCGCTTGCTCCGTGAAAACGGCGTGTCGATCTGCGATCTGGCTACGGGTGTGTCGATCAAGAGCTACGACGCGGCAATGCTGGACGAGTTGGAAAAGTGCGCCAAGCTTGCAAAGGCTGTCGGCGTGCGTGCATTGCGCATTTTCGTCGGTGCATCCGTTGGCAAACGCACCGAGGAGGTCGTACGCGAATACGAGGACATTGCACGTGCCGTGCGCGAGGGCGCAGATCGCGTTGCTCCCTACGGCGTGGAGCTTTGGATCGAAACGCACAGCAATTTTTCCACGGGTGAGAGTCTGTTGCCCTTGATGGAGGCAATCGACCGCAAAAACGTGCGCGTGCTGTGGGACGTGATCCACTCGGTAGAGTGGGGCGAGAGCTTAGAGGATACGGTACGTCTGATCGGCTCTTACATTGCACACGTGCACCTCAAGGACGGTGTTCGAAACGAGGACGAAGAACGGATTCACTATCGCCTGACCGCATTGGATCGCGGTGAGCTTGATTTTGTGGGTACCGCAAGCGCACTCAAGAGCATCGGCTATGACGGATATCTCTCCTTGGAGTGGGAAAAGCAATGGCACCCCGAATTGGCGGCGCTGTATGAGGACAACGACGACCTGCTTGCGGCGTACGACGCATTGCTGGAAAAATATTTTGCATAAGATTGATCAAAACGCGCTTTTGTACGTTTTGAAATGATGAATTTGGAGGTCATGATGGAATACGCAAATCTGCATCTGCATTCTACCTTTTCCGATGCGCAGTTCACACCGGAACAGATCGTTTTGATCGGTAAATCGCTTGGCTATCGTGCCTTGGCACTGACCGACCACGAGACCGACGGTGGCGTACGGGAATTGAAGTATCATGCCGCCGAGGAGGGGATTGACGTGCTCCCCGGTATTGAGTTTTACGGTGATCACGGCAAGTACGATCTGCATATCGTCGCATTGGATCATGATATGGATCACCCCGGACTTCGTGCGTTTGTGCGCGAGCGGATCGAGGAATATACCGAATATACGAGAAAATGCGTGGAATACGGCATCAAGATCGGTGTTATCGACGGCATTACGTGGGATGACGTTTTGGCATGGAGCAAGGAAAATACTTGGATCTGCATCGATTCGGTCATCAATACCTATCGCGCAAAGCATTTGATGATTCCGGGAAATCTGCGCGAAGCGGTCTTCCGTGCTCCCGAAACGCTGCAGCACAGGCCGGTGCATCCCACTGCCGAGCGCGTGATCAAGGTGATCCGTGCGGCAGACGGCATTGCGGTGCTGGCGCATCCGCATTACCAAACGCATCTGGTTGGTGAATTGGTCGAGTTCGGCTTGAACGGAATTGAGGTTTCGCATCCGCAATTGGATGCCGAAATGTCCGCAGATTCGAGAGCGGCGGCAGAGGCGTATCGGTTGTATTGCAGCGGCGGAACGGATCACTCGGGCCCGATGAGCGGTTGCGGAGGGATCCATGCCATTCCCGTGTTCAACGGCATCTCGGAGGAGGCATTCTGTACGATCCGCGAAAGGCGACTGGGCTGATTTTTGGTTAAGACACGCGCCAAGCGGAGCGCGCAAGCGTAGATTTGCGAAGTTTTATATATAAATATATATAAAAATGCAAAAACACCTTGACAGATTTCAATATTTGGTGTAAAATTATAGATGTAGAATTTTTGCTTTGGAGGAAACGAAAGTGAACGAAGTAGTAAAACAACTTTCTTTGATCGGTATTGTTCCGGTCATCAAAATCGATAACGCCAAGGACGCCGCTCCTTTGGCAAAGGCACTGATTGACGGTGGTCTGCCTTGCGCAGAGGTTACCTTCCGTACGGCTGCCGCAAAAGAGGCAATTGCGATCATTGCAAAGGAATATCCCGATATGATCGTTGGCGCGGGTACTGTGTTGACCACGGCACAGGTTGACGATGCTATCGAGGCAGGTGCAAAGTTTATTGTCAGCCCCGGCTTTAATCCCGAAATCGTAAAATACTGCCAGCAAAAGGGTTGCCCCATTGTGCCCGGCATCAACAACCCCTCCGGCATCGAG
>JAZQYE010000172.1:0-6605 GCA_045633385.1 Eubacteriales bacterium
CCTTCGGTCACCTCGGTCATGTACGCCTCCGCATGTGTATACCCTTTTTTCTTGGCTTGCTCCAGCGTATAGTCCAACAGCTTTTCTCCCATGCCGCTGTTCACAAACGCGGGTGCGATCAGCGTATCCACGATTGCCAGCACCTTGCTGCCCTTTGGCGTTGTGGGCACGGCACGCTCCTGTTCGGATATGCCGAGCGAGAAATACTTTTCCTTGTCCTTACAGTTGATATACGCAAGGATTGTATTCCCGAAATACGCGCAGTAGCCGGTCATAGTGCCCTCTCCGACCAAGCGCTCCACAAGCGCACGATCGTATTCTTGCATCTGCGCGTCGAAATAACCGCGAAAGCGGAAATTGTTTATGACGTTCGTGTAATCGATCTCATAATCGTACTGCGTGCTGTATATCTTCCATGTAGGTCCGCAAATGTGCCTTTGGCAGAACCAAAAATACTCTATCCACTCATGTCGCCAAAGCGGATGGTAAGTCACCTGCTCTTTTACAAAGCGTTTTTTCAGCTCCTCTGCATCACTGCCTTCAAGCAAGCCGCTATGCAAAAAGAGATGCAGTGCATTATGCACCGTGATCTCATTCTCCAAAAGGTCAAACAAGGGTGCCTTGCAGGGCGTTCTGCCCCGCGGAATGACATCGTATTGCTTGGCAAGCTCGTACGCCTTGTCCAACGCGGCTACACTGCTCTCTGTGTCCCCCGACTCGTCGCAAATTCTTGCTTGCTGTGCATACGAATTCCAATAGTTTTCTCTGTAAATAAGATCCTCGCCAAAAAGCGTCTGTGCGATCACTTGGTACGCCTCTGTCGATTCGCGGGTGCCGTATTTGGTAAGCTCGGCAAGCAACGCACCCGCCGCATCGCGGATCTTTTGCTGCTGATGGCGGCGCTTATCCTCTCCCTGCAGCACCGCCGCCTTGTAGACGGGATCCTTCAAGGTCGCGGCTAACTTGTCTGCCTCGATCTCCCGCCCAAGCGCACGATACGCGCGTATCAGCATTTCGACGTAGCTTTCGTCTTCGGGATATCGGGAATGCAGCTTGTTCAAGGTATAGATCGCGCTGTTCAGATAGGTCAAGCCCCGGCCCCGCACGCGAGGATCAAAGTCACGCTCACCCAGCGCCAACTCGTCACACGCGCGGCGGTACAGGAAGGTCTGATCGTCCGGGAACTCCTCAAGTGCTTCAAGCGTTGCAAGCAACGTATGCTCCTCGCCAAAGCCCAGCGCGGCCTGAAACTTTTTCTCAAGCTGCTGCCTGCGGTTGCCGCCCAGCAGCTCGTCAACGCCGATACCAAGCACCTTGGCAAGCGGCAAGAGCAAGCCGATATCGGGCATACTCTGCCCGTTCTCCCACTTGGAGATGGCTTGCGCCGACACGTTCAATTCCTGCGCCAGCGCCTCCTGCGTCAACCCCTTTGCCTTGCGGCACCGACGGATATTCTCTCCCATTGCATTGCTATTCAACTGTTTATCGGACATTTGCGCCTCCTTGGGGTGTTTCTGTTTTCATTATAACATAAGGATTTTTGAAATGCAAGAGAAAATACGGAGAAGCTTTTTCAACCATTGGTTGTGTCATAACAAAAAGCCCGAGGCTACAGCCTCGGGCTCTCTGTTTGAACTTATGGAAAAAATGCAGCCTTATAGTTTTTGCACGATCTGATCGCAGATCTGCGTCATACCAAGCACGGTGGGATGGCCTGAAATTTTATCAATATCATGAAGCTCAATAAACTCCACGCCCATTCGCTGTGATGCATTTTTCATGCAATCGACTATCTCATTTTTGATATCGCAATTGCCTACAAACACAACTCTGGCATCCGGGTGTTCCTTTTTCAACGTTGTCATAAAATAGCAGATCGCCGGCAAGACGTTAAACAGCTCGTCCTCGCTAAAATCACTATACTTTTCCTTTCCGAGGGGAGCGTTTGACCAACTGTCATTCGTTCCTCCAAACACGATGATGGTATCAATATCATGCTCGGCAAAAAAGCCCTGTTCCATGAGCTTTCTGTATCTGTATATGAAGGACGAGCTTGTGGAGCAATCCCCTGCATATCCCGTATATCCAATGGTGGATCCCGACCAACTATCATTGAGCACCAGTGTAGCATCGGTGCGCTCGATCATTTGCCCCCACCACGTTTGTTGCATTTGCATTTTTGTTACCGGTTGATCAGGCGCACGCCCTTCATCGCAGTAATAATGCGGATAGTCCTTGGGGATATAGTCTCTGTGCGTAGAATAGCTGTCTCCGAAAATCACGAAACGGTTTATCATACCAAAACCCGGCCTCCTGTGCTGACAAAATTGCAACTGCCTGTATTATAGCACGAAACGGCAGTGGTGTCAATACGGGGGGTTTGCACCCTTTTCCATGTCACTTAAATACCGATAAATGCCCCGTTCTCTTTGAGTACGGTTTGCAGCTCGTCCGTATTAACGTGGCGCACCAAAGCATTGTGCTTGACCGCCAAGCCGATTGCCGCGCCTGCCGCTTCGCCGATACAACATACCGTAGGCATAATTCTATAGGACGCCTGCGCGCCGTGGTCGGAAGAAATGCATCTTCCGGCAACCAACACGTTCTCCGCGCCCTTGGGAATCAGGGAGCGATACGGAATGGTGTAAAACTCCCCTGCAGGGAAATAGTAGTGGCTGGTACCTGTGCCCTCCGGGTTGTGAATGTCAATGTCGTAGTTGCATGCGGCGATTGCATCCTCAAACTTCACGCAATTTCTGCAATCCTGCTCGGTCAGCACGTAGTCGCCCACGATCATGCGGCTCTCTCGCACGCCGATCTCCGCCGCCGTCATCATCAAGAAGCTATCCTCCAGCCCGTCAGCATGCTGTTTCATAAATTCATAGATCTCATATACCTGACGGCGCGCCAAAATCTCCGCTTCGGTCACCTCCTCGGGCGAGGTAGGATTCTTTTTCACCACGCGGGTGGTGTTGAAATGCAACACGTTTTTGATCGGCGTGGGAAATACCAAAATATTCTCTCTGGGATTGATCAGCTCCCCTGCCTCCAGGCTTTGGCGGTGCGCCTCGCGCAAGCGATCGCGGCTGGCGTTAAATTTCTCCACGTCCACGTTTCCCACGCGGAAACACAGCGTCATAGGCTGGCACAAATGGTCCGGCTCTCTGCCAAGCACCACGGGGCATCCCGCAAGATAGGCAAGCTGCGCATCCCCCGTTGCATCAATGAAATAATCCGCCTCGATGGTCACCTCGCCGCTCTTGGTCGCAACCGTCACCGACTTGACGTTTCCGCCGTCATTCTCCACCTTGAAAATATACGCGTGGAAAAGCAGGTCGATCTGCGCCTCCAGCACCATTTCGCTCAGTACGAATTTCAGCTCTTCCTCCAAAAAGGTCTCCCACCGCATGGCGTTTCGCGCGCGCATCCGACCGAGAATTTCATCAAAAATTCCCATCGAAAGCTCCACGTACTCCCCGTCCATTTTGGTTCGGTTGGGCATAAACGGGTTCACCAGGCAATTCACCGCCGCGCCGCCAAGGCAATTCGACTTTTCCACAAGCAATACCTTGACGCCGGCTCTCGCAGCCGCCAATGCCGCTGCGACGCCTGCAAATCCGCCTCCCATCACAACAAGAGCGTATTTCTTCATCATGTATCCCCCCCATTTTTACTGTTGACTGCACGGCACGGCTTTGATAAATAGCACACTGTGCCCGTGCAGATCCGCGTTTTTAGTCTTACAAACTGCAAAATCGTTGCTTTCAAAGCTATATTCCTTGGTATTGATCGCCACACATTCTGCCAGATCATAGCCTTTTACCTGCAAAACGCAGGGCTCATCCGAGCGGTTCACCGCGGACAGGTATAGGTATTCGCCATGATCGGTGCAAAGAATATCCAACGCTTGGTCATCCGTGTCGCACTCGATCACTCTGCCGCCCTTGTGCTCTGCCATGAGCCGGAACATTTCCCCGGTGCTCTCCACCTTACAGTTCCTGCCCTTGACCGTGATCATTCCCTCGTTGACCGGCATGAAAAATTCCGCGCGGTCAATATGAAAGCTCTCCTTGCCCTTTGCAAGAAAATGGAACTGCAACGCGTTAGAAAAGAACAACGCATTCGAGGAGGCCTTGCCCCAAGAATAATTCCATTCATCCACGCAGATACGTACGTCATCAAAACAGCCGGCAAAGAGCTGATCTCTGTAAAAATTCAAGCCAAGGCAACCACCGTCTATAAAATTGGTTTCAAGGATTTCGGGCGTCGCCATGCCGTTGTCGCCCTGCGAAGCATCTGGCAGAATGCCGATATAATCATGGTACGACACGTACTCGTAGTCACTCTGCAGGGTTTTCATAAACTCAAACGCCCACTCCTGATAGCCAAGTCCCCAAGTCAGCCCGATCGCAACCGCAATGGTGGGGTCTGCCTGCTTCATGGCCAAAATCAGCTCGTCCGTTCTGGCGGCCGCCTTGTGGCAGTCCTGATATTCGCCGCCAAAGAAATATGCCTCGTTGCCAATATACCACAAATGAACGTCAAACGCATCAAATCCGAGCGATTGGCGCATGTGACCGTATTCTGTATGCGCGCCGCCGTTGCAGTATTCCACCAAACGCCTTGCGTCCTCCCCGTCCGAGAGAATGAGGCTGACCGTGAGCTCAGGCTCGGCGTTCAGCTCGCGGCAAAGCATGATAAATTCATTCAAGCCAATATCAAGCGTGTCCTGGTGATAGGTGTCGCGGAACAAAAACCAGGCCTTGGAGCGACCGTCTGCCGGCGTTCTGAATTCCGGCGCCTTCAAGCTCTCCTTCCAGTCAAAGTGATCCGCCGCGCACCCTCCGGGAAAACGGATCGCCGTGGGCGCGATATAGCGAAGCTGTTCAATCACGTCCCATCTCATGCCGTAAAAATTGTTTGTCGGCATCAAGGAAAGCTCAAAAATTGCCACCTCGCCGCTGACCTTCACCACAAAAGTGCCGTCGGTAACGTCATGCCCCCGGAAAACAAAGCAAAGCTCACGGTATTTTTCGCCATCTGCGACCATCTCTACCGTTTGCTCCAAGCCCTTAACGCCAAACGTGATGCGGGCGGTGTCCGAAATCGCCTTTGCCCAAACCTTCGCTTCATATTCCTCGCCCTTTTTGAGCGCGATGGCAAAGGACGACTGCGACATACAGCCCCCGTCCTTCAAAATGATGAAGTTGCTGGCACACAAGCTTTGCTCCGGGCGGTCAAGAATCCTTTCAAAGCCGGAGCATTCCCAGCCGTCCACGCCGTCACTCCCCATAAAGAGCTTGCGATTATTGAGCATTTGCGCACAAAGACCACCGAAAAATCCTCTCCTGGTGATCTCGGCATTGACTCCGAAAAGCCCCGATTCAAATAAATATCCGCCGTTTTCCGCCCTTGGCGTAATGCAAGCTTGTTTACAATGCTGCATGTTGATATCTCTCCTTTCGGGAATTACAAAAATCCACGTTTTGTTTGATCATTTGCAAGAATTAAAGAAGATGATTGATCTGTTCCTCATAATAATCGTTTTCATGCTTTTTGATGACAAACTTATGAATACCGTTTTCATTCAGCTTAAAATAATTAGCGCCCGTTTGTTCATTCACAGAAGCTGTACCGCTAACTGTTCGATAACCTGCCAGCTCCTCGTCGCCGATAAGCGCCATAAGGACCAGCATTGGATCCCAAGAGTGTCTACCGCTTTGGGAGCCATGGTCACAAAGAACTTGATACAAGTGATCGTTCTCTTTCAAATTCCCCCCGGTAATTACACCATATCCGATCTCCCAGCCAAGAAAAGTAACCGGTATCGGACAAAGCTCACAAAACTCCTTACCGCCCACTCGCGAACGCAAATTGCGGCAAAAATTATTCTCTTTTTCTCCGTCGGCATCCCACTTACCTGCCATCACCCAAAATTTCGATACCTTTTCAAAAACAAGCTCTAAACCGCTTTTTTCGGAAATATCATCTGCACCACTTTTGAGTAAATTGGCAAGAACCTGAGGATATCCTATTTCAATAATCTCCAATTTTCCATTTTCAGAGGCAAGAATTCTTCTGTAAAGTCGAACAGCGTCCTCGGCATCCGAATTGCGAACGTTGGGGCAAAAGGTTTCTGCTAATCTTTTTTGATACGGAGGGTTTCCACCAAAATCAGTAGCATTCAAATCTATACCAACAGAGATATCTGCAACACCTTCTGCTCTTAAAAATCCCTTTAGTGAAGAGATAGAATATTCCATACATGCATTGACACCGATACCAAGAAGCCGGATCGTTTGATCCTTTATTGCGCGACACATCAAGCGCAAAGCAACCGCATCATCGCAATCTGTCCACCAATCTGTTCCCAAGATAATTTTTCTCATCACAGAACACCGCCTTCCCTGGCATTATTATAACCAAAAAGCAAGTAGTTGTCAATCCTTTGCGCAGGGTGTAAGAATACGACAAAGGCGCGAGCATACAGAGCCGAATATAAACGTACTGTCGAGGTTAGCACAGAGGAAACGATTGATTATCGTTTCCTCAAGCGGTGTCGCCCAAAGCGCGAGCATACAGAGCCGAGCGTAAGCGCAGCGTCG
>JAZQYE010000173.1:0-4119 GCA_045633385.1 Eubacteriales bacterium
ACCTGCGGAAGAACAAAGATAGACCTTATTCCCTTAGTGGCTGAATTTGAACAGCGCGCAAGAGCTGAGGGACTTATGGATATACCCGTTAAGGTCGCCATTATGGGATGTATCGTCAACGGCCCCGGAGAGGCACGTGAGGCAGACGTTGGCATTGCGGGCGGCATTGGCGAGGCTGTGCTGTTTCGTCACGGTGAGATCGTAGAAAAAATTCCGGAAAACCAAATTATAGAAAGACTTTTGCGCGAGGTTCGCGCTATAAAGGACCGTTGAGCTATGAGTAAAAATCTGCTTGAAATTTTCAATCGCTATACGCCGGATGCGGCAACTGCACAGATCCTTCTCTCTGCAGTTGCCTCCGGCATTTCTTTGCGTGCCGATAAGGAAAAGCGAATGATCGAGGTAACGGTGCCGTTTCCGCGCATCGTACCCAAGGCAGAGCTTTACCGCATCGAGGAAGAGATCCGCACGGCTTACGAATTGAACATGGTTCGCATTTGTCCGCGCTACGATGCGTCGTTGTTTGACGTCTCACAAATTCCCGATCTTCTGACCGAGACCAATCGGCAGGGCATTGTTGCAAACGGATTTTTCAATCATTGCGAGTACCGCTTGTCGGGCAACGTGCTTGATATTGAGATCCCGTTTACCAATAGCGGCGTTGAGTTGATCCACGATGCGCAGACACATAAGCTGATGGAGCAGCTTGCGCAGGATATTTACGGGGTGCGTTTAGAGGTGCAAATTCGGCAAATGAAGGGCTTTGACCCTGCCGATTATCAAAGCACGGTGCAATCCCGTATGCAGCAAATGAGCCGAGATGCCGCCAAGGCAGAGGTGCAGTACCACGCCATGCAACGTGCGCAAAGCGATTTTGAGTCGTCGGGTGGGGTACAAGAGGAAGAAAAGGAGATGCTCCCGCGTGCGGCTTCTATTTATGAGGGCAATTGCTATCCCGAATACGGCGACGGTACCTGCAAGATCGGACAAGCAGTGTACGATATCTCCGCACCGGAGTACGTTTTTGGAGAAGCGTTTGAAATTCGCCCCGTTCCCATTTCCTCCATCGATAAGCCGCAAAAAAATCTGATCATCGTCGGTGAGATTTTCGGCTTTACCCGTGAGGAGAGCCGCGGCGGTGAAAAGTTTGATATTTCCTTTGATATTTTCGATGGTTTTGCATCTATCGAGCATCGCTCCTTTGGTATGGAGGCAGAGGATGCCGACAATCTTTGCTCGCTGATCCGCAACGGTGACGTAGTGGCTATGCGTGGGTTTGCCAAAAAAGTGACCCGAAAAGGTAAGGTCGATACCGATTTTACCTTCTACTACACCGATATTGCAAAGATCTCCAAGCAAAAACGTAAGGATAAGGCAGATAAAAAGCGTGTGGAGCTGCATTTGCATACCACCATGTCCACCATGGATGCGCTCATTCCGCCCGACGTTGCGGTCAAGACCGCACTCAAGTGGGGCATGCCTGCCGTAGCCATTACCGACCACGGCAACGTGCAAGCCTTTCCCGATGCCATGCTGGCGGTGGAAAAAGCCGCACCGGACGGTGATTTTAAGGTCATTTACGGTATGGAGGCATACTTTGTCAACAATACTGCAAGTGCTATTGCAGGAAAGTACGATCCCGATTTTCACGCCGAGTGTGTGGTGTTCGATATTGAGACCACGGGTCTTTCGGTGCAAAACTGTAAGATCACCGAGATCGGTGCCGTCAAGATCAAAAACGGCGAGGTGCTGGATCGCTTCAACACCTTTGTCGATCCCGAGGTACCCATTCCTGCCGAGATCGTTAAATTGACCGGTATCACTGATGAAATGGTGCAGGGAGCACCCAAATATCCGGAGGCTCTAAAGGCATTCTTCGATTTTATCGGAAACGATGAAGCAAATGCATATCAGCCGCTTCTCGTTGCACATAACGCAAACTTCGATATCGGCTTTATCCGTCACTTTGCCAAGGAGGCGGGCTTGCCGTTTGATAATCCGTATCTCGATACCGTTGCACTTTCGCGCTACATCAATCCCGAGCTGAACAAGCACACGCTCGATGCAATTGCAAATGCATATCAGCTGGGTGAGTTTAACCACCACCGCGCCTGCGACGATGCCGAAATGCTGGCAAATATCTACTTCCGGATGATCGATATCATGGAAAAATCCGACCTGCGCGACCTGCGCTCCTTGCAACAGGAAATGAGCGAAAAGGCAGATCCCTTAAAGCTCAAGCCGTATCACCAAATCATTTTGGTCAAGAACCAAGCAGGTCTGAAGAACCTTTACAAGCTGATTTCCATGAGCTATCTCGATTATTATCGCCGCAATCCGCGTATTCCCAAAACCGCATTGGAAAAGCACCGCGAGGGCTTGATCATCGGTTCTGCATGCGAGGCGGGAGAGCTGTTCCGCGCTATTTTGGAAAACAGACCCGAGAGTGAGATCGAGGAGATCGTCAATTTTTACGATTATCTTGAAATTCAACCCATCTGCAACAACCGCTTTCTCATTGCCGAGGGTACGGTAGCCGATGACGAGGGCTTGCGTGAGCTTAACCGCCGTATCGTAGCACTGGGCGAAAAATACAACAAGCCTGTATGCGCTACCTGCGATGCACACTTTTTGAACCGCGAGGACGAGCTCTACCGCAAGATCCTTTTGGCAGGTATGAAGTTCAAGGACTTTGATAAGGACGTTGGAATTTACTTCCGCACCACCGATGAAATGCTGGAGGAATTCTCCTATCTTGGAGAGGAAAAGGCATACGAGGTCGTTGTTACCAACACCAATCTCATTGCCGATATGGTCGAGCCTGTGCGCCCCATTCCCAAGGGCAACTACACCCCCGAAATGGAGGGCGCGGAGCAAGAGCTGCAGGATATGTGCTGGGCAAGAGCCAAGAGCATGTACGGTGATCCGCTCCCCGAGCTGGTTTCCAAGCGTTTGGAAAAGGAACTGACCTCCATTATCAAAAACGGTTTTGCCGTGCTTTATCTGATCGCGCAAAGATTGGTGCATTACAGTGAGGAGCAGGGATACCTGGTCGGTTCGCGCGGCTCTGTCGGTTCCTCCTTTGTTGCTACCATGGCAGGTATTTCGGAGGTAAATCCGTTGCCGCCGCACTATTATTGCCCCAATCCCGCATGTAAGCACAACGAGTTTTTTACAGACGGCTCTGTCGGTTCGGGCTTTGACCTGCCCGATAAGATGTGCCCAAAGTGCGGCACCAAGTACATGGCAGACGGACACGACATTATGTTCGAGACCTTTCTTGGCTTCTACGGTGATAAATCTCCCGATATTGACCTGAACTTCTCGGGCGATGTGCAGGGCAGAGTCCATAAGTACACCGAGGAGCTCTTTGGTGAGGGGCACGTGTTCCGTGCGGGAACGCTCGGCACGCTTGCCGATAAAACGGCATACGGCTACGTTGCAAAATATGTAGAGCAAAAGGGTATCAGCCTGCCGCGTGCCGAAATGAACCGCCTTGTTATGAACTGCGTGGGCGTAAAAAAGACCACGGGACAACACCCCGGCGGTATCATCGTTGTGCCGCAAAAGTACGACGTATATGATTTTACCCCCGTTCAGCACCCGGCAGATGACCCGAACTCGGATATCATCACCACGCACTTTGCATTCTCTTATCTGCACGATACCATCTTAAAGCTCGACGAGCTCGGACACGATATTCCTACCAAGTATAAGTATCTCGAACGCTTTACCGATACCTCGGTTATGGACGTTGCCATGAACGACCGCTCGGTGTATGAGCTGTTCGAGTCCACCAAGCCGCTTGGTATCTCACCGGAGGATATTGAGGGCTGTACCATTGGTACGTACGGTCTTCCTGAATTGGGAACCCCCTTTATCCAGCAGGTTCTTATCGATGCAAAGCCGCGTAACTTTGCCGACCTGTTGCAGATCTCGGGCTTGACCCACGGTACCAACGTGTGGCTGGGCAACGCGCAGGATCTGATCAAGGACGGTATTTGCGATATTTCGCGCGTGATCGGTACCCGTGACGGTATCATGTTGGATATGATCCGCTACGGCTTGGAAAACGCCATGGCATTCAAAATCATGGAGGCCGTCCGTAAGGGTAAGGGA
>JAZQYE010000174.1:0-15127 GCA_045633385.1 Eubacteriales bacterium
TTCACGACTTGATCCTCCTTTGATGTTTTTATTGTTTTGGTTGGCAGACCAACTTTATTATACATCAAAGGAGGTATTTTTTCTATGCATAGCTAAAGCTTTTTGGAACCACCAGCACTGCTGGTGGTTTTCGTTGCACAACAGAAAAAGGATAGAGAATTTTTTACGTTCTCTATCCTTTTTTTATAGTTGGCACCCCCAACGGGAATCGAACCCATAACTAACCCTTAGGAGGGGTTTATTATATCCATTTAACTATGGGGGCAGTGCTCTCATATTATATCATTTTACGTTAAAAAAAGCAAGTGCTTTTTTTAAAAAACGAAAATATTTTTTATTTCTTAAGTGGCAATATGTTTAATTTTCAGAAAACGCATCGTTTACATTTGTGCAATATGCTCAATTTTCAAAAAAAGCAAAAAAAAGGTTGCATTTGGTGCAAAAGTATGATATGATATATATGTAAAATAAGATACAAATGTGTCTTGATATTGTTTAAGAGATGTGGAGGATACGATAATGGCAGAAATTTCTGTTCAATTCAAAAACAAATTCAACGGCTACGACAAAGTAGAAGTTCACGAATATGCAAAGGGCATGGAAGCTCGCCTGCAGGAAAAGTCCATTGCTTTGGCAAATGCACAGCAAAAGATCGAGGAGCTGGAAGCAAAGCTGACCAAGATCACAGGCGCTGATTCCACCATTGAAGAAAAGGTAGAGCTTTACGACAAGCTGATGAAGAAGATGGACGGTGACTACACCAATCTTCTGACTCCCGCTATCGCAAAGGCAAAGGCTATTGAGGAGCAAGCTGAGAAGGAATACGCAATTCGTATCGATCAGGCTCGCTATGCCGCAGAGGGTATTTATACCGAGGCTGCAGACCGCATTGCAGGTGTTGTTGATAACAACATGGATAGAATCTACGATCTGTTGGATGAGTTCCTGTACTCCAAGACTCTGCCCGGTCGCGTAAACAACTTTGTAAAGAGCTGCAAGGCTTTGGCAGGCAAGATCGCTGAAGTTCCCGCAAAGACCGGTGCTAAGGTAAAAGAGACCGCTACCAAGACTGCCGCTAAGGTAAAGGAAACCGCCGCAAAGGTAAAAGAAAAGATTACAGCAAAAAAGGTTGCTGCAGAGCCCGTAGAAGCTGCTGAATAACGAAAAGGGAAGTGGACCCGTAGTGAATATTGGCGAAAAGATTCGTGAATTGCGCATTGCCAAATTGATGACGCAAGCTGATTTGGCAGGCGATCAAATTACACGCAATATGTTAAGCTGCATTGAAAACGGTTCCGCCAATCCTTCGCTTTCTACAATCATCTATATTTCGGGGCGTTTGAACGTGCCTGCCGGCTTTCTTCTTGCCGACGAGGGCGACGACATCGTTTACCGTAAGATGAGTAACCTTTCCAACATCAAACAAGCATACATTGCCGGAGATGCCAGAGGCTGTAGAAGCCTCTGCCTCTCCGCTTTTCCGGAACCGGATGATGAAATTGGTTTGTTATTGGCAAATTGCGACGTGGGAGTTGCCACGGAGGAATTTTGGAATGGCAAGCTACGTTCTTCATGCCGTTTTTTTGATGAAGCACTCAGGTATGCCGAAAAAACGATTTATCCGACCGATTCGATAGAAGCGGAGATCCGCGTGTATTTTCGATACATGGAGCGCATCTCGCATACCTTGTACTCGGACGTTTTGGATGAAGAAAAAGAGCTTACCGTTAAGAGCAACTCTGATTTTGCGCGCTATTTATATACGTTGGAGCAATTGGAAAAAGGGAAGTCACAGCCTGCTGAGCTGTATTTGATGTCTGCGGCTTCAAAAGAATCTTTTTTTGCATCTCATATCAAAATTCACTTGATGATGCTTCAAGGTGATTACAAGCCTGCGCAAAAGCTTTTGTTGCAAACCCTGAACGGAAGCAATTCGGTTTTGAAAAAGCTGGAGCTGTACACGGTTTTGAGCGAGTTGGAGGTTTGCTGTCGCGAGATCGAGGATTTTAAAGGCGCGTATGAATATGCAAACGAAAAGCTGGAGCTGTTAGAGCAGTTGTTAAAAGAGATTTAAGCAATACCGTACGTTTGTTTGCGGTATTGCTTTTTTAGTTGATTTTAAAGAGGGAATATCAAAATACAGGTTGCTTTTTGGTCTTTTTTGTGTTATAATGGAAGCAAATAAAGCTTTCCAAAAAGGAGAAAAAATATGAAATTTTTAGTTTTTGCCGATTGGCATCACGCACCCGGTAAATTTCCGGGACGCAGTATGGAGGATCTTCGCTTGATCCAATCACGTGCCGAAGAAGAAAACTGCGAGTTTATCATTCATGCAGGCGATTTTTGCCACGGACCTACGGCCATTGTCGATTACGTAAAGGCGTACAACGAGTTTCATATTCCAAGCTATCATTGCCTTGGCAATCACGATGCCGACGGATGCTCGTACGAAGAAACGCTTGCTTTGTACCGCATGCCAAACGGATACTATTATTTTGATTGTAACGGTTATCGTATGATCGTTCTCAATCCCAATTACTTTTACGTAAACGGCGAATATCACAACTATTCCAACGGCAATTATTTTGCCAACGGCGCTTACCGCGATTATATGCCGCCCGAGCAATTGGAATGGCTCAAGGAGACCATTGCATCGTCGCCTTATCCTTGTATCACCATTAGCCACGAAAGCTTTGCAAGAGACGCTGACGGCGTTAAAAATCAGCTTGAGGTACGCAAGATCTTCAACGAAGCAAACGCACGTAAAAAGAACAGCGTTTTGATGTGCATCAACGGACATTATCACCGTGATAACATTCGAATTTTGGATAATATTTGTTATTGGGACGTCAACACCGCGGCGTTTGATTGGCTGCCGAATCCGCACGATCATTATCCGAAGGAAGAAACCGATCAGATATACTATATGCGTAACACGCTTATTTTTAACGATCCTTTGTATGCAATTGTAACTGTAGAAGGCTCCACGATTCAAATCGAAGGAACTGAAACGACGCTTTACAGAGGCATTACAAAAGGAATGACTGACAATCCGCTTTGCGATCCTATGGGTATGCCGTTTGAGCCGATCATCAGATCTGCAAAGTTGACCTTGTAATAAGCAACGCAAAAAGCATATAATAAACCAAAAATCATGAAATCATGCAAAAGCGGTAAAAAAGCCCGTTTTTGCATGATTTTTGGTCCCCCGTATCATACAAAATTTGCATTTTGTATAATTGGAACTATTGCTCAATATCCGCGCGGTTTTATGACTGCGCGGTTCCCCTTACTTTGCCTGACCACAAGATTCCCCCATTTACCAACGGTTGTACGCATCTTCATTATAAAAGTTTGTGGACGGATAATAGAATAAAGTTATTGGTTCCTATCATTTCTTCTACGGTTTTATAAGCAATCAAATATAAGAACTTGGTCAACCCATCGACACGATCATTCGCGTTATGATTTAACAATCTTTCTTCCGCTTGCGTATTATTATAGAATAAAAATAATTCATGTCAAAAGCGTCTTTTTTAAGATGACAAAATTTTGCAGGGAAGTCCGATACACCTCTCTCCCCTACCCTTTTGCGGTTTCAAAAAAACAAAATTTGATTTTTTGCGCAAAAGTTCTGTTTTCCTATTGCTTTTTGCATTATTTTATGGTATAATCATCTTGTAAAATATTTTTTGGGAGGTATCTACCAATGGCTATCAAAATGAGAGTTCTCTATGACTCCGGAAAAGCAAAGATCAAAAACATCGCAAATGAAATCAAGGCACACTACGACCTCGGCGTAAATGCTGTTGACACCATTCCCCCTGCATATTCTTGTGACAAAGAAAGAATCGTCATTTTGATCATCAGCGCAAAGGGTCACATTAAGGATTCCCTGCGTTTGTTCTGCCAAGAGCTGACCAAGGTAAGAGCGCAAAATATCGCTTTGATCATGGACGGTGATCAGACCGCCGCCAACTCGATCAAAGAGATCATCGGTGACGTTGCAAAGAACCAGGTATTCAGCGAGGTTCTGTACATCAAGGGGGGATTCCCGTTGTTTGGCAGCTCTGTAAAGCCCGAGGAGCGCACCGCTGTTATCGAGTGGGTTGACCGCGTGATCGCAAACCTGAAGTAATTCAAGGTACATAATAAGGGAAGCATTCCATTTGGAGTGCTTCCCTTTTTTCTTTTGATTTTAGTCGTACAGCTTTGCCCATCTGCGTTTTTTGATCAATTGGCAAACGCCAATCAACAAAAGAATACCGAGAATAGATGCACAACCGATATAAATCCCTCTGCCGATACTGCTCTTTGCCTTCAGTTCCTCCCACAAAATGTTCATGGTGGAAAGTGCTTCGGGCGAAAGATTCAGATATGCCTGCGAAGGAACCTCGTTTGCTTGCTCGTAAAGAATCGAGATCGCGTCCTCGTGAACCTCGCTCATAGCCTCTTGATATTCGGGATCCTCAACTACAGTTTTGACGGGAGATGCGTAATAAGTGTACAACGCGTTTGCCATTGCAATATCGTGCGAGCACATAAAGTTGATATACTCGTGTGCAAGATCTACATTTTGCGCATTTTTGGGTATGCACATTGCATCAACGTAAGAGTTGGTTCCCTCTTTTGGATAAAAGAACGAAAGATCGGAGTTGTTCTCATACATTGAAAGATAATCGCCCGCATAGTAGGATGCGATAGCGGCAGAACCGCTTTGCATCTTGTTAAAGATCTCATCCATTACGTAGCCTTGAACGATTTGCTTTTGTACCAAAAGCTCCTCCAATGCAAGTCTCCAATTTGCAACATCCTCATTGTTGACGTCAAGACCGAGCTTGTATTGTGCCGTGCCGAATGCATCGCGGCTGTTGTTGTATTGCAGGATATCGCCCTTATATTGCTCATCCCACATCAAGTCCCAGCTACCTATCTGCTCGTCGTTCTCGTCCACGATAGACGTATTATAAATAACGCCGATCATGCCGTAAAAATACGGGACGGAATACAACTGCTCGGAATTGCACTCATAATAGATATTCTCGCCCTTAAAAGTCTCGTCGATGCTTTCATAATTGGGGATCTTATCCAAATTCAACGGCTGTAACAGATCCTCCGAGATCATACGCTCGATCATATAATCGGACGGAATGATCACGTCGTAAGCCGCAGAACCGCTACTGACCTTTGCATACATACTTTCGTTGCTTGCAAAAGTGGAATAATTGACCTTGACGTTTATGCCAAGCACTTCCCTACAGTACTTTTCAAACTCGGCGTTGGTATCAACGCTATCGTCGGAGCCATCCGAAATATACTCACCCCAGTTATAAACGTACAGGGTCAGCTCGGTGTTTTGAGGTGTGCAGGAGGTCATGGCAGAAAGCGCAAATACCGCCAGCAACAAAACGGCAATGAAAGAACGAAGTTTTAACTTTTTCATATCAGTTGCCCCCTTTCATTGCTGTACCAAGCTTCTTTTTGCGTGCCCGATGCTCGCCCATCGATCCTGCCACGTTGACCGCAATCAAAAGCAACAAAATCGAAACGATCATCAAGGTACAAAGCGCATACATACTGAACTTTACCTCATGCGCGGTTTGCGTATAGATGTAAAGCGGAAGCGTTTTAAAGTCGGGAGAGCTGACGAAGTGACTGATTACAAAGTCGTCAAGAGAGAGCGTAAAGCTCATCATCAAACCGGAAATAACACCGGGCATAATGGACGGCAGCTCCACGCGGAAAAAGGTCTGCCAAGGCGTACAGCCAAGGTCCAACGCCGCCTCGGTAAGGTTGCGATCCATTTGACGGAATTTGGGCAGCACCTGCAAAATAACGTAAGGCAGGTTAAAGGTGGTATGTGCGATCAGCATCGTCCAAAAGCCAAGCGCATTGCCAAACTTTAACGCAGTTCCCACACCAACAAACAACAGCATCATCGATACACCCGTAACGATATCGGGGTTCATCATAGGAATGTTGGCAACCGACTCCAAGGAGCGTGCGTAATATTTGTTTTTTGCTCGTGAAATGCTGAATGCCGCCAAGGTACCCAGCAAGGTGGCGATAACAGACGAAGAAACCGCCAGGATCAAGGAGTTTTTCAATGCGGTCAGTGCTTCTTCATCTGCAAACAGCTCTTGATACCAATACAGCGTAAAGTTGCTGAAATAGCTCAAGTTGCCCGACTCATTAAAGGAAAACAGAATAACGATCAGAATCGGCGCATACAGGATCAAAAACACCAAGCCTATGTAGGATTTTGAGAGGAATTTCATACGATAACGTCCTCCCCACTATCCGAAAATTTGTTCATGACCGCAAGGGAGATCAAAATCAAGATCATCATAACCAAAGAGATTGCCGCGCCGGTATGATAGGTCACCGCATTTTGGAACTGACGCTCAATGGTGTCACCCAAAAGATCGAAGATACCTCCGCCAAGCTTTTGCGAAATGTAGAAGGTACTGATAGAAGGAACAAAGACCATGGTAATGCCCGAAACAACACCCGGCATGGTCAAAGGCAAAATAACCTTGAACAAAACCTGACGGTTGTTACAGCCAAGGTCGGTTGCCGCCTCTACGTAGCGCTGATCGAGCTTGTTCATTGAAGTAAAGATCGGAAGCACCATGTACGGCAAAAAGTCATAGATCATACCGAGAATGACCGCACCCTCAGTACCGATAAAGGTCAGCTTTTGAAAGCCGAGAGAGGTCAAAAACGTGCTGATCAAGCCGCCGTTATCCAACAACGCCATTAAAGAATACGTACGGATCAAAAGACTGATCCACATGGGAAGCATTAAAAGAACGGTCAGAATATTGCGCGTTTTTTCGGACATTCTGGACATGCAATATGCCAAGGGGTAACCGATCAGCAGGCAGATCACCGTTGCGATCAATGCAAATCCGAGCGAAATACCAAAGGTGTTGGAGTAGGACGAAAGAATGAGAATGTTATCAAACGTAAATCGCCCTTCCGTATTGGTAAAAGCAAAGTACAGCACCACCAGCAAGGGACCGATGATAAAAATCGAAGCCCAAAACAGATAAGGGGCGGCGGCGATTTTTTCAAAAACAGATTTCTTTTTCATTCCGCTTCCACTTCCTCCGTTGCATCAGAGAGCTTATCAAGTTCATCACTAAAGGAGGAATAGTCACCGAACATTCCGGAGAACTCGGATTTTTTCATGATGTGGAAAGCATCGGGATCGATCGAAAGCCCGATCGTTTCACCTTCGGCTACAAAATCGGTGGTTTGGATCATCCATTTAAAGCCCTTTACGTCCACAATGATCTCATAGTGTACGCCCTTAAAGGTAACGCCCGTAACAAGTCCGCACAGCATACCCTTCTCTTTGGGTACGACATCTACGTCCTCGGGACGAATTACAACGTCAACAGGCTCATTCTTTTCAAAGCCGCCGTCAACGCACTCAAAGGTCTGCCCTGCCAGCTTTACGCGGTAATCCTCCAGCATAACGCCGTCAACGATGTTGGATTCACCGATAAAGTCTGCAACAAAAGCGTTAACGGGCTCGTTATAAATATCGGTAGGTGTGCCAATTTGTTGAATTTTTCCGTGCGCCATGACAACTACGGTATCGGACATAGAAAGTGCCTCTTCCTGGTCATGCGTTACGTAAATAAAGGTAATGCCGGTTTGATGCTGAATGTTCTTCAGCTCATTTTGCATATCCTTGCGCAGCTTTAAATCCAATGCAGCCAAAGGTTCGTCCAAAAGCAGGACCTTGGGCTGATTGACCAGCGCGCGTGCGATTGCAACACGTTGTTGTTGGCCACCGGAAAGCGTACTGACACGACGGCGCTCAAATCCCTTAAGATTGACCAAGGCGAGCATTTCCTTGACCTTCTCTTTGATTTGCGCGTCGGAGCATTTTTGAATACGTAAGCCGAATGCAATGTTATCAAATACGTTCAAGTGAGGAAAAAGCGCATATCGTTGAAATACGGTATTGACCTGTCTTTGATACGGTGGCAGATCGTTACAACGTTTTCCGTCGAAGAAAAAATCTCCTTCATCGGGCGTTTCAAAGCCGCCGATAATACGAAGCGTGGTTGTTTTACCGCAACCGGAAGGTCCCAATAAGGTCATAAACTCCTTATCATGGATCTCCAAATCGATGTGATCGAGAATGGTTTCGCCGTCAAACGACTTTGAAATTCCATTCAGCCGGATTAGCACATTTTTGTTCATTCCGCATAAATACTCCTTTAAAAGAAAAAATAAAAAAATATTCATGGAACAAAACGGACACCCCTGTCCGCTGCCGGAACGTGTTTTAAAACGGCTGAAGATTCAAAATACGTTTACCCGGCACTCTGACCATAAACTTACATGCTATATTGTAACAGATAAGTGACAAAAAAGCAATAGATTTACAAAAATAATTTATTTTTTTTCAAAATTCGGCAAGATTTTTGGGGTATAAAATCAATCTACTCTGCATCTGCGCTCTGCACGGCAAAAAGCACGGATATTTTGCGCCATTTCCTGCAAAAGTCGCACGCGTGTTTCGTATCCTCCCCAAGCCATGTGAGGCGTTAACATCACGTTTGGCAATTGCATAATAGACTCAAACGGATGACCGCTTTGCATCGGCTCTACGCTGTAAACGTCCACGCCGATACCGCCGATCTTCCCCTGTTGAACCGCACGTGCAAGAGCGGCTTCATCGGTCACCGCACCGCGCGCCACGTTGATCACAAGGCAATCTTTTTTCAGCATATCGATATGTTCCGCATCCAAAAGATTGCGGGTACTGTCGTTGAGCGGCACGTGAATGGAAAGGATATCCGACTCTCGGCACACCGTATCAAGATCGACGCATTCCCAACCTTCTATGGGGGTACGTTTGTTGACCAACACGCGGCAACCAAGTGCCTCTGCTACGCGGCCAACCTGCTTTCCGATATTTCCAAAGCCGATAATCCCCCACGTCTTCCCTGCGATCTCATGATAAACGGGAGTCAGGCAATTGGCAATGCCGCGCTTGGTGTATTCGCCGCTTTCTACAAAGGACGTATATTCCGGCAGGTGCGTGCAAAGCGCCAGCGCCATACTAACGGTCACCTGAGATACACATTGCGTGGAATAGCCGACCACGTTGCAAACAGCAATACCGTGTGCGCGACAGTAATCCAGATCGACGTTATCAAATCCCGTTGCCGCAATGCAAATCAATTTCAGTTGTTTTGCGTCAGGTAAATTCGCGGCGTTCAATTTATACTTGTTAATAATGAGCACGTCTGCGTTTTTTGCGTGCTCCTCAAAGTTATCTGCTGTTGTTGCAGCGTACGCCGTAACGGTTCCAAATTCCTCGAACAGCTCGTAGGAAAGATCATCGCCGAGCGTAGCGGCATCTAAAAAAGTAATTTGCATATATCTGCACCTCCGTTTCTTATATTATACAATTAAAATGCCGTTTCGTCAATAAAAAACTTTGTATTTTACAAGAATTTTAAAAAAAGACTTGAAAAAAAGCGTATTATCATATATAATATAAGGTGACATATATGAATTGTGAAAAAAGGAGGATGAAAAATGAGTTCGGAAAATCAAATTCCCCCTACGATGCCAAATCCAACCGACACAAAAGAGATTTTACGGGAAGTATATGACGTGCTGAACGAAAAAGGCTACAATCCCATCGGTCAGATCGTCGGCTACCTGCTTTCCGAAGACCCCACCTACATCACCAATTGCAACAACGCGCGCGCACTGATCCGCAAGATCGACCGCGATGAATTGATGTGCGAATTGGTAAAACACTATTTGGAGCTGGAATAAACCGTATGTTTGCATTGGAATGTGTTTCTTTACAAACCGCAAAAGCAACGAAAATTTCCGAGGCAAACGTCATTTGCCTCGGAAATTTTGATGGTGTGCACGCCGCACACAGAGCCTTATTGCGCCAAGCCGTCAGCTTGCGCGACACACGCTTTTCAATTGCTTTGTGCGGTGTTTTTTGCTTTCGTGAGCCTTCCTCCGATTTTTTGTCTTCGGATCCGCCGCGTCATTTGTGCACCTTGGATCAAAAATTGGAGCGTTTTGCAAATGAAGGCTTGGACTTTGCCGTTTTAGCCGATTTTAAGCCCCTACAAGCTCTTTCACCGCGTTCCTTTGCCCAAGACGTGCTCAAACGCGACTGTGCTTGCGTAGCGGCTGTATGCGGCTACAATTACCGCTTTGGTCAATACGGTAGCGGAACTGCACAGAATCTGGAAGCTTTTTTGAATGCCCCTGTCTTGGTTCAAGATGCGGTATGCGACGGCGGTGCTCCGATCAGCTCCACTCGCATTCGTGCCCTGCTCTCTCAAGGCAACGTCAAGGAGGCGGCACGGCTTTTGACCTTGCCGTATGCCGTTACCGCAACCGTGGTACACGGAAAACAGCTCGGTCGTCGCATCGGTGCGCCTACCGTAAATCAATGCTTCCCCGACAAAATGCAAATTCCGCGTCACGGCGTTTATTTGACGCAAGTCCATATCAACGGCGCCGTTTACAAAGGAATTACAAACGTAGGCGTGCACCCAACGGTAGATGATACACCCGTACCGAATTGCGAAACGCATCTGCTGGATTTCAACGGAGATCTTTACGACCAAAGCATGACCGTTGAGTTTTTGGATTTTATCCGCCCCGAGCGACAATTTGACAGCGTAGAAGCGTTGCAACAACAAATTCAGGCAGATATTGCCACAGCACGCGCTTTGTCTTAATTTGATTTTTATGAAAGGAGAATGATATGAACCGAAAGCACCTATCTCAACGCATCGTATGCTTTTTGCTCGTTTTCGTTTTCCTTTTTGCGCTTTTACCGTTCACTGTCTTTGCAAGTACCCCCGCCTCCCCCTCGATGGACGAAGCGAGTGCCGTGTGGTTTTCTCATATCGAAAGCGATCTTTTGATATGCTCTAAAAACGAGAATGCCAACGTCGGAGCGGGTTCGTCGGTCAAGGTCTTGTCAGGGCTCTTGTTTTGCGAGCTGTTACACAAACGACGCTCGGAAGAGATCTATATCTCCGATGAGCTATTGGATTTTGTTCCTTCCTCCTCGGGCAGAAGCTTACATATTGAGGAAGGAGATCTGATAACGGTCGAACAGCTTTTGTATGCCGCCGTTTGCGGAAGCTACAATGACGCGTTTTATCTCCTCGCGGCTTATGCAATGGGTTCGGTTGAAGCTTTTTTGGAGCTGATGAACGCTCGCGCGCTTGAATTGGGCGCAACGCAAACAACCTTTTCGGATATTACGGGCATTTTGGACGGCTCTCGCACAACGGCATCCGATATGGCTAAAATCGCCTTTACCGCATATCAAAACGAGCTGTATATGTCTGCTTGCACCACGGTATCCTTCCCTTTTTCATCTATCAAGCTGAATAAGACGATCTATAACCGAAACGCACTCGTTTGCCAATACGAAACGCAAAAGTATTACAACAAATATTGCCTCGGTATGAGCGCGGGTACTACATCAAAGGACGGAAACTGTGTAGTAACCGTTTCCGAACGCAACGGTGAGCGTTATTTGTGCGTGGTTTTGGGAGCGCAGGAAACGAACGACGTGGAATACGGATACCGCATTGCCAATCGACTGATTGATTGGGTGTATGCAACCTATTCTTATCACGAGGTGATCTCCCCCAATACGCAGATCTGCACGTTGCCGGTAACTGTTTCCGATATGACAAGCGAGGTAGCAGTTTACGTAAAGGAATCGTTATACGCCTATCTGCCGGCAGACGTAACGCTTGGCGAGGACGTGACCTACAGCATTCGATTGACGCAAACGGAACTGGAAGCCCCCGTGCAAAAGGATCAATTTGTGGGCTACGTTGCCGTGATATACGAAGGGCGCGTGCTTGGTACCGTTTCTCTTTACACGGCAGAGGGGGCGGAACGAAGCTCGATCATCAGTAGCTTGAAGCTGATCGAATCCTGGAGCAAAAGCCGCAGCGTTCGTGCAGGCGCGATCTTTTTCGTTCTTGCACTTGCCTCTTATCTGAGCGTTGAATACGTGTTATACAAACGAAGACGTAACAAATGGAACCGATATTTCAGCAACAAGGTGGAGCTCCCCGACCACATGCGCACACCTTCGCGCAAGAAAAAACAATAAAAAAAGCAGGAAGAGCCGAATGCAAAACGCATTTGACTCTTCCCTTTTTTATCGCTCAAGAAATCTTCTTTTCAAGATTTGCGCGAATGGCTTGAATGAATTCACGCGAGTTGACAGAGGTCGTCTCCGTTCCGGGAACGACAAGACCAACAAGATCCTTGGTCATAACGCCTTGGTCAAGCGTGTCAAGGCAAGCGGCTTCCAGCTGATCGGCAAACGCTACGAGATCGTTCAAGCCGTCAAGCTCTCCTCTCTTGCGCAAAGCACCCGTCCATGCAAAAATGGTCGCCATGGGGTTGGTAGAGGTCTCCTCGCCCTTGAGATAACGGTAGTAGTGGCGCGTTACGGTACCGTGTGCCGCCTCGTACTCAAACTTTCCATCGGGAGAGACCAAAACGGAGGTCATCATAGCAAGAGAGCCGAACGCGGTAGAAACCATGTCACTCATCACGTCGCCGTCATAGTTCTTACAAGCCCAAATAAAGCCGCCCTCACTGCGAATAACGCGAGCGACCGCATCATCGATCAGGGTGTAGAAGTAGGTGATGCCTGCCTCCTCGAACTTTGCCTTATAATCGGTATCGTAGATCTCCTGGAAGATCAGCTTAAAGGTTTGGTCATACTGCTTGGAAATGGTATCCTTGGCAGAGAACCACAAATCCTGCTTGGTATTGAGAGCATATTGGAAGCAGGAATGTGCAAAGGAGCGAATGGAGCTATCCTTGTTATAGCTACCCTGCAAAACACCGGGGCACTCAAAATCGTAGATCGTCTCGCGGAAGGTCTCGTTGCCTTCCTTGTCGGTAAATACCAGCTCTGCCTTACCCTCGGTGGGAACGCGGTACTCGGTCGCCTTGTAAATATCACCGTACGCATGACGTGCAATGGTGATGGGCTTGCTCCAATTGCGAACGGCAGGACGAATGGAATCGATGAGAATGGGAGCACGGAACACCGTACCGTCCAAAATGGCACGAATGGTACCGTTGGGACTCTTCCACATTTCGGAAAGATTGTACTCCTCTACGCGTTGCTTGTTTGGGGTAATGGTTGCGCACTTGACCGCAACGCCGTATTTTTGCGTTGCATACGCAGAATCAAAGGTTACCTGATCCTTGGTCTTTTCACGCTCAGGAAGTCCGAGATCGTAATACTCGGTCTTTAAATCAACAAACGGGAGGATCAATTCATCCTTGATCATTTGCCACAGGATTCTTGTCATTTCGTCGCCGTCCATTTCGACGAGCGGCGTTTTCATTGCAATTTTTTTCATTTTCGTTTTCCTCTGTCAGATCTGTTCTTTGGTGTAAGCCAGGAGGCTTCCTGCCTTCAAAATTGCCTTTTGACGGTCGGTAAATGCGCATACCAACGGAATTTCTTCGCCCGTCGTCTTGTTTTGCAGGGTCATTTTACCACTATCCATTCCTGCCCAAACGTCGCTGATGGCAAGCACGTCGCCCTGCGATACCTTATCATAATCCTCTGCATTTGCAAAGGTCAGGGGCATGATACCTGCGTTGATCAGGTTTGCGATGTGGATACGTGCAAAGCTCTTGGTAATGACCACGCGTACGCCAAGATAAAGCGGTACGAGTGCGGCGTGCTCGCGGGAAGAGCCTTGACCGTAGTTTGCTCCGCCGACGATGATGCTCTTTCCTGCCGCTTGTGCACGCTCGGGGAAGGTCTTGTCGCATACGCCAAAGCAGTATTGGGAGAGATACGGGATATTGGAGCGGTACGGCAGGATCTTGGCACCTGCGGGCATGATGTGGTCGGTGGTAATGTTGTCACCAACCTTTAATACCAGCTCTGCCTCAATGGTATCGTCCTGTGGATAGCTCTCGGGGAATTTTTTGATGTTGGGACCACGCAAGATCTCCAAGGATTTTGCCTCCTCTGGGCTTGCGGGTTGAATGATCGCGCTGTCATCGATGCGGAATGCATCGGGCATTTTGATCTCGGGCATCTCACCCAGCAAAATGGGATCGGTGATCTCGCCCGTAATTGCCGCAGCAACGGCGGTTTCTGGAGAAACGAGATAAACCTTTGCATCTGCCGTTCCGCTTCTGCCCTCAAAGTTACGGTTGAAGGTACGCAGACTGACACCTGCGGAGTTGGGAGAAAATCCCATACCAATGCAGGGACCGCAAGCGCACTCCAACAGGCGCGCGCCGCTGGCAAGAATATCGGTCAAAGCACCGCAGTCAGCCAGCATGGAAAGCACCTGCTTGGAACCGGGAGAAATGGAAAGACTTACTTCGGGGCTGATGGTCTTACCCTTGAGCAGTGCCGCTACCTTGAGCATATCCAACAGCGAGGAATTGGTGCAAGAGCCGATACAGACCTGATTTACCTTCGTTCCCTTCAAGCTGTCAACAGACACCACGTTATCAGGCATGTGGGGACATGCGATCAAGGGCTTGAGAGACGAAAGATCAATATCGATCACGCGGTCGTAAACGGCATCTTCATCGCTCGCCAAAGCAACGTAATCCCCTTCTCTGCCCTCTGCCTTGAGAAATGCACGGGTGATCTCGTCGGAGGGGAAAATCGAGGTGGTTGCACCAAGCTCGGTTCCCATATTGGTAATGGTAGCTCTTTCGGGGACGGAGAGCGTTTGAATACCCTCGCCGCCCCATTCTATGATATATCCAACGCCGCCCTTAACGGAAAGGATGCGCAAAATCTCAAGGCTGACGTCCTTCGCCGTTACAAAGGGGCGAAGCTTACCCGTCAGATTGACCTTGATCATTTTGGGCATGGTGATGTAATACGCGCCGCCACCCATGGCAACGGCAACGTCCAAGCCTCCCGCACCCATGGCAAGCATACCGATGCCGCCGCAGGTGGGCGTGTGGCTATCGGAGCCGATCAGAGTCTTCCCGGGAATGCCGAACCGCTCCAGATGCACCTGGTGGCAAATGCCGTTACCGGGGCGGGAAAACCAAACGCCGTGCTTCTTCGTCACGCTTTGGATGT
>JAZQYE010000175.1:0-3033 GCA_045633385.1 Eubacteriales bacterium
GGCGCCGTCGTAAACGTCGATGGGCATCTCCTCGTTTCTCTTGAGCGCGTTGACAAAGGCGCGGAACTCCAAACCGTCCATGCCGCCGTGACCTGCGTCAAGATCTTCTTGGGTGATGGATTTCCAAATATCGGGCAGGTAATCGTTTTCCAGCTTAGCGGCATTTCCCGCATAGTCGCGGTGGAAGTGCTCGGGCTCCCAATATTCTTTGTCACCGTAGCGGAAAAGCAGATTTTGGTCCTGCTTATAAAGTCCGCCCGTGCCGCGCAGGGTAAAGTCGCGCGAGTAGGAGCGCGGAAGTGTGGTATCAAGACAGAGGGAAATGGTAGAGCCGTCGGCACAGGTGATCAGTGTATTGACGATATCACCCTGACGGAAGGTTTTGCCTACCAAGTCGGGATATTGATCCGCGTTTCGGTTGATATAATCCTGCATGCCTGCCGCACGGGAGGACATGGATACCAGGGAGAGCATTTGATTTCCACGGTTGATGTTGAGCACCTTTGCAATGGGACCAAGCTCATGCGTGGGGTAATTATCGCAATTGCGCGTCAGATAATTGCGCAAGCGGTAGTGGCGGTTGATGTAACCTCCGGCAATCTCACGGCACAAATCGTGTGCATACATACCGCTGGCGTGTACGATGTCACCAAGTAGTCCGTTGCGGGCAAAGGAGGTGCCCAACAGCTCGGTTTTGCCAAAGCAGCAGTTTTCCATAAACATAAAGGGGGTGCCGGTTTGCTCCTGCGTACGCACAAGCTCCCACAAGGACTCGATGCTGTAGGCACCGCATACCTCCATGGCAACGGGAATGCCCTTTTTGAGTGCATCGATGGCAAAGGGAACGTGTGTTTCCCAAGAGGTGGAGATGAGCACGGCATCCAAAGCCTCCATGTTCAAAATATCCATGTAATTGGTGGAACCAAAGGGACGTTTTCCACACGCCTTTTCTACGGTGTCCTGTGCTTTTTCCACACGATCTTGATAATAGTCGCACACACCGATAATTTCTACGTCACTCATGCGTAACAAAATATCGCGCGTCAGTCCCGATCCGCGCTGTCCGTAGCCGATGACACCAAATTTGACCTTGTTCATATTGTTTCCTCCTAAAGGAACGCCGTTTGCGTTATTGATGGTATAATTATACATAAAAAAAGAGGGACTGTCAATAGGAAAACAGTCCCAAAATCTTTTTATTTGGTTTATTTTTTTATTTTTGCTCCCGTCAGGTGTTTACCGCGCGCGTAGGGATCGGTTGGCAAGCATTTTGGGGATGGTGAAGTCCCAAACCGTCGTCTTTGCGGCTTCGGCTTCTGCCTGCATACGATCCAATGTCTCGCCGGCTTGTGCCAAGAGCGCAGCCTCGTCCTCACTGATGTTTTCTTTGCTTTCCAAAATATCCTCAAGGCGTACCAAAGCGGGAACGGCGGCGTCTCCAAGCTCCTCCAATGAAGCGACGTCAACGGTGATGAGGTCACCATTTTGATAAGCCGTGACGTTGTAATTGGCTACCGTTGTGCCAAAATCAAACAAGAACAGAATAGCGAGGGCAAGAACGGTTGCCGCAAAAATACAGGGGAATAGTGGGAATTTGCGGCACACGGCAGAAACGACGGTCAAGAGGAATACGGCGGCAAGCAGTAAAATCAACCACGTGGCGTAAATTCGCTTGAGCGTCATGCCGTACGTGTCGATGTAAAGCACCATTTTGGAGAGTGCGGTTGCAATAAGAACGATGGTGAAAACCGAGATGATCGCTGTGTAGATGCGGCGCACGAGCTCTCGCTCACCCTCATTTTTGCGCATCATGGTTTGAAAAACAAGCAGGATCAGCGCATTGATCACGCAAACCGCGCAAAGCTGAAAAAATCCCTCACGTGCGTACTCTGCGTAGGTCAATTCTCCCGGCAAAACGTGGGTAAACGCAGAAACGTAGTAGCTCCATTGGGAAACGAAGAATAGGACGTACAAAAGCAGAATGGGGGTCACAAAGGCGCAAAGCAGGGGCTTTGGCAGAATACGGAGCGAGATGGATGGAGACAGTGTGCCGTCGGCTCTTTGCTCACGCTTGGCGCGTTGCAGATTGCCGAACAAAGCTCCAAACAGCGGAACGGATAGCAGAACGGAAAAGATCACGTCGCGCAGATTTTTGAGAATGCGCTCAAGGGAGAAGTCGAAAATGCGATCCAAAAGAGAGGTGAATTGTGCATCGTAGGAGAGCAGAACGCCGATGATCAGCGTGGGGATCACGGCGATCAACAAGCCGAGGGCGCACCAGCCGAGCACAGACGGAATGCGCGAGGTCTTGCCATTCTTTTTGCTGAATAGGCAGGGCAGACTGCTTTTGACTGAGTTGAACGGGAGCTGTAACGTGGCTTGCGAGACACGTGCGCAAAAGCGATAAAAGAGCTTTTCTTGCCTGTTGATGCAGCACGTGTAGATAAAAAACGGCAAAGAAGCGATCAAGGCAAGTAACAGCAGGGTGCGGAGCGTCTTGCCGGAGTTGGTGAGTGCGCCGAGCGAAAGCAGAGCAAGGGCAGTACCTGTGAAATAGGCACGTGCGGAGAGCCGAACGCCCGACAAACGCAGGTAAAGAAGAGAAAAGGCAATGGCAAGCAGCGTGGCAAGAGTTGCGCCCAGGGCTCGCTCAGTGGCAAGGAGCGCCTTGACCAAGAAAAAGCAGACCGGAATGCTGAGCCAGGCAAATACGGTGTCGCGTACGTGATGTGTGGGGGCGGGTGCGGCGAGGGGCTCCGAGCTCGGTGCATGAGGGGGCAGCTGTTGATTCATTGTGAATCTCCTTTCTGTAAAAATCAAAATACAGCTTCGTCGTCCTCGGCTTCTATGCCGGAGACGTACTCCAAAATATCGGATGGTTGACACTCCAAGGCGCGGCAGATCGCATCCAGGGTAGAAAAGCGCACCGCTTTGGCTTTGTTGTTTTTGAGAATGGATAAATTGGCAAGCGTAATGCCTACGCGCTCGGAAAGCTCGCCCAAGGACATCTTGCGTTTTGCCATCATTACGTCC
>JAZQYE010000176.1:0-9439 GCA_045633385.1 Eubacteriales bacterium
ACCTCGTAGCCGCCGCGGCAGATCTGATCCTCGGTGACAAAGTAGCCCTCGGAGCCGTTGGCATTGGAGAGGGAGAGCACGTGCGCGTTTTTGATCTCACGTGCAACGCGAAGACCGATCTCGCTAAACAGCTCAAAGGGATAGCTGACAAACAGCACCTCGCCAATGCGCACCAGCGTTTGCGGAAAATAGGAGTAGGGAAGGTCGCTATCGCCGTTTTCGTAAGAGGCGATGACTTGGCGGAGATGCTCTGCCGTTATGCCGAGCAGATTGATGGTCTCATGCTTGTATTTTTCGTACTCCGCACGTGCCTCCTCCAAGGGAATGCGAGGGGAGAGCGGAACGGGCGTATCAATGCACAGCGTATCAAGGGTGGGAGTGGTATAGCCGCGAATGGAGCGCCAGATGCGTACGGCATCCTGCGCGGCAACGCCGCCCAGTTCCATTGCAAGCTGAATATTACCAACCGTTTGACCGTTGGTCAGGCGCGGGCCAACGTCACCCTCGGGGCCGTTGAAGAACGCGGTCACGCCGCCGCTGACCTCCTCCAAGCGGTCGGTCATTACACCCGACCAATCGCGTGAGATCTCGTAGTTCTTGCCGGCACCCGTGCCGTGTGCGCCGTAATGAATGATATTGGCAACGCAGTTGTCCTCGTCATCTACAAAAGAGAGCACCGTCATTTTGGGGTCGTAAACGCCCCACGGGTTTTGCCCCAGCAAAATGTTGCCGTTTGTGTTGAGCTCGCGACGGTTGATGCCGACTTGGCTCTCTCCCGTTCCAATGCCCATGCGCACGGGCTTGATGCTTTCAAACGCCGCCTGAACGGCTTCGCGCAAGCGAGGCTCAAAGACGGTGTGGCAGTATTCGTAATCGATCTCCCCCCAACCGACCTCGCCTGCCGTATTGGGACCGGAATGCGTGTGCGTGGCGCAGATCAGAATGCGCTCGACGGGAAGCTCAAATTCTGCGGCAAGCGACTGACGAAGCTTGTTGCAATAATCTGTATGGAACAGGCACAGCGTGGCTGTGATCATCAGCATGCGCGAGCCCTTTTGCTCAAAAAGAAAAGCCGTTACGCTCAAATCGTCGTTGAGCGATTTTGAAAAAAGGTTGGGTACGTAGCCGTAAAGCGCGGCACCGATCTTGGGGGTGATGATCGTACGACCAACGCCCATGAAAAGCTGATTCATCAATAAAAGCCTCCTTTTATTTTTTATAACATAATGATACACCATTTTTTTGCTTTTTGCAACCCCATTTTATGCGAAAAAATTCGCAAAAATTTACTTTTCCTATTGCCAAAGAGGGCAGAATGCGGTATAATATGGTAGGGGGTGATCAAATGCTGTATCAAAAGCAGCTTGGCGGTGAGCGACCGTACTTTGTGCAGGTGGTTTCTCACGCCTCGTTTTGTGAGCACCGACACCCCGATCTGGAGTTGAGCTACTGTATGGAGGGGAGCTACGAGATCCGCATTGGCGATACCTCGTACACCCTGCAAAAGGGCGATCTTGCGGTGGTCGGCTCAATGGTCGCGCACGCGTACGATGCGCATGGGGCGCATAACGTCGCCTTGAATTTAATGGTAGGCCCAGCTTTTTTGGGAGACTTTTTCGATTCCTTTGCAAGGCTTGGTGTCAAAGATCCCGTTCTGTCTCTGCGGCGGGATAGCACCACTACACAGCCCTTGGTGGAGCTGTTGGAGGAGATAGCGGGGCTGTTTCACAGCGAGGAGCTGTTTGCAGAGCTGCAGATCAAGGGAGATTTGTACAAGATCTGTTCTCATATTCTCAAAAATTTCCCGACCGACGAGCAGACCGCAAAGGATCTGCGCGGCGTGTTGAGCATCGATCGGGCGTTGGCGATCATTCGCACGCGCTACGCCGAGCCGCTCAAGATCGGGGATGTAGCCGCCGCAAACGGATACCGCGAGAGCAACTTTTGCAGGGTGTTCAAATCGGTCACGGGTGAGACCTTTCACGCGTCTCTTAACCGTCGCCGCATTGAAATGGCGTGTATGCGCCTCGCTTCGGGCAACGATGCCGTAGAGGTGGTTGCGCAGGAGGTTGGATTTGCCGATTCAAAAAGCTTTTGCCGCGTGTTTAAAAAGCTGACGGGAACAACGCCGAACACCTATCGAAAAAAGAACGGCAGAGCGTAACGTAGCGCGTAACGCAAAGCGTATGCAGGCAAAACGCCGATTCAAACAGAAAAGAGGAAAAGGATATGAAATATATTTTGGCATCGCAATCTCCGCGCAGACGCGAGATCTTGGAAATGCTCGGCATGCAATTTGAAGTGATCACGTCGGATGCGGACGAGAGCAGTACCATTACCGACCCGTATCGCCTGGTGGAAGAGCTTTCTCTGCGCAAGGGGGCGGCAGTTCGGGACGCTCTGCTTGACAAAGGTGTCGATCTGCGCGACACGGTCATCATTTCGTCGGATACCGTTGTGGCGATCGACGGTGAAATTTTGGGCAAGCCCCATGATGAGGAAGAGGCAAAAAGAATGCTCCGCCTCTACTCGGGCAGATCGCACGAGGTAGTCAGCGGTATTTGTCTGATCGGAGCAAATACGCAGGGCGTGAGTCACGAGGTCACCCGTGTGACCTTTGACGAGCTGGACGAGCAGACCATCAGCAACTACGTTCGCGTGGCAAAACCCTATGATAAAGCAGGCGCTTACGCCATTCAAGGCTTGGCTTCGGCGTACATCAAGGGCATTGAAGGAGACTATTTTAACGTGGTTGGACTGCCGGTACACCGTATGTGTCAACTTTATTTGGAAATTTTCAAAGAAAATTTACTTTAAGGGGTAGCCAAACGCAAATCTTTGTGTTATAATTAAAATGAAAATGTGTTGCGGCAAAGGAGGTGAGCACCGTGGCAAAGCAGATCGGCATCGATCTCGGTACATCCAATACAATGGTATATCTCAAGGATAAGGGCATCGTACTGCGCGCGCCGTCGGTGGTCGCCCTGGATCGCTTGACGCAGGAGGTCATTGCTTCGGGCACGACCGCCAAGCGAATGGTAGGCAAAACGCCGGGGAATATTCTGGCGCTTCGTCCCTTAAAGGACGGCGTTATCACCGACCTGCATACTACGTCCTTGATGCTACACGACTTTTTTGAGCGCATGGATATGACGTCCATGTTCAATCGCCCCGTGGCACTCGTTTGCATTCCGTACGGCGTAACGGGCGTTGAGCGCCGCGCCGTTGAGGACGCAACGCTGGAGGCGGGCGCCAAAAACGTGGGCTTGATCGACGCTCCCATTGCCGCGGCTGTGGGTGCGGGCATTCAGATCTCCAAGGCAAGAGGTGCCATGGTCGTTGACCTTGGCGGTGGCGTTTCCGAAACAGCCGTTATCAGTCTTGGCGGCGTGGTGCAATCCAACTCCCTGCGCGTGGCGGGGAACGAATTGGATCTTGCCATCGTCAATTATCTCAAGCAGACCCGCAATATTCTGATCGGTGATATTTCGGCAGAGATGCTGAAAAGAAAGATCGGTACCGCAACCGACGATATTGACCGCGGCTCGATGGAGGTGTGCGGAAGAGACCTGCGTACAGGTCTTGCCGTAACCGCCGAGATCAGCTGTGGCGAGGTGCGCGAGGCGATGAAGGAGCCTCTCTCCGAAATTTTGACAATGGTCAAAATGACGCTGGAGGAAACGCCGCCAGAGCTTTCTGCCGACATTTTTGATTTTGGTATCGTGTTGGTGGGCGGTGGCTCGTTGCTTCCGGGTATCGACCGTGCCATCAGCGAGCGCACGGGCATTCGCGTGCTTTCTGCAAAGCGCCCCATGGAGGCGGTTTGTACGGGACTTGGCAGAATGCTGCAAAGTGCAGGTGACTTTTCGGAGTTCGTCAAGTATAAGGTGAAATAACAGGACAGCAAGGGCGATTTTTGCAACGCCCTTGTTTCTATCAATTCAAGGAGACCATAAATGAATCAGGAACCGAATTTTCAGTTTGAGCCGTCGGAGTCGGTAAACGCCGCCCCTGTTCGTCATATCGGAAAGGAACGATTGCAGATCGCCATGCCTGCTTTGAGCATTGCCATGGTATTTTTGATCGCCTCGGTGGTGCAGGGAATCGTACACGCGTTGATCTTGGAGCTCGCACCCGAAATTGCCGAAAACGATTGGTATATGTGGGTGATCTCTATGGTTCCCATGTATTGCATTGCCATGCCGATCGCACTGCTTGTCATGCGCATCAGCAAGCCCGAGCCGCCAAGTCCTGCACAAATGCGCCCCTTGGTATTTTGGGGTTTATTGGCTTTGTGCTTTGGCTTGACCTATGCGGGTAATTTTATCGGCAGCATCGTCAACGCCATCCTCAGCCTGCTCACGGGTCAGGAGATCACCAACGAGCTGGAGGAGCTGACGCTGAATTCCCCCTTTTGGGTCAATTTGTTTTTTTGCGGCATCGTTGCTCCCGTTATGGAGGAGATCTTTTACCGCAAGCTGTTCATCGACCGTTTGCGCCGCTACGGAGACCTGCCCGCGCTGTTGATCTCGGGCATTGTGTTCGGCTTGATCCACGGCAATTTTTATCAGTTCTTTTACGCGGCTCTGCTCGGTATGCTGTTTGGGTATATCTACCTCAACACGGGCAAGATCCGCTATACCATCGCACTCCACATGGCGATCAATCTCGTTGGCGGTGTTTACACCACCGAAATGATGAAGCGGCTGGATATTGAGCTGTTGTCAAGCGACCCCATCGCGGCAATTTCGCAAAACACCACGGGCGTGCTGATGTATTTCGGCTATCTCGGCTTTGTGGGGCTGATGATGATCGCCGCCGTGATTGCCGCCGTGCTGCTGTTCCTGTTTTGTCGCAAGCCCCTGCGCCGCGCTGAGCATCCGCTCACCGCGCACGAATGGGTGCGCGTATTGCTGATCAACCCCGGTGTATGGATGCTTTTGCTGGTGGTTGCTCTGCTGTTCTTATGATCTTTTTGCATACTTGATCTAAAAAATATCGATCGAAAGGGGGTATCCGTACGGTCAATCGAAATCATACGCTGCGCTATCTTGGCGTGGTTGCGGTATTTTGTCTCGTTTGCATGATCTATCTCGGCCGCTTGTTTTATATACAGGTATCGGGTAAGGAGAACGACTACGATACGGATACGACCACAAGAGAGGTAACGGTGCAGGCTGTGCGTGGAGAGATCTATGACCGCAACGGCGTCAAGCTGGTTGCCAACCGCTATAGCTACGAGCTGTCCGTTGCACACGCACAGTTTTATTCTATGTATCCGCACGAGCGCAACGAGGCTTGCTTGCAGATCATCAAAGCACTCCAAAGCTGTAACGCCGAGGGCGTGCGTGAGGAACGCTTTTTCCCGTTTGAGGGGAGCGCGTATCCGTTTTATTCCTACAGTGACGATACCACCGACGGGGATTCGTTGCGTTATTACCGACTCAAGCGCGTGTTGGGCGACCTTGGCTTAGAGGCTGATACCACCGCCGAGGAGCTGTGCGATTACTACGTCAAAAAATACGAGTTGCTCAAGACCGACAGCGAGGGCAGGCGCGTATATGACGACGATGAGATCGATCTGCTCATTCGCATCTATTACGATATGGATGCGGTACGCTTTTACAGCACGGGCGAATACCTGCTTTGCGAGGACGTCGATATGCAGTTGATGACCTACGTTAAGGAGCAGAACATTGCCGCCGTCAGCTTTTCCATGCAGGTGGCGCGCGAATACTGTTTTCCGGGCTATGCCTCGCACATTCTCGGCATGGTAGGCCCTATCTACTCCGAGGAGTGGGAATACTATAACGAGCTCGGTTATCAAATGAGTGCCATTGTTGGAAAATCGGGCTGTGAATCGGCATTTGAAAGCTATTTGCGCGGTACCGACGGTAAAATGCGTATTACGGAGGACGCCAACGGCAACGTTATCGAAATAGTAGTGCTCTCCGAGCCCGTGGCAGGCAACGACGTTTATCTGACCATTGATATCGAGCTGCAAAGAGCGGCAGAGGACGGACTGCTTGAGAACGTGGAATACGTGGTAAATCGTGCCACGAGCGTTTCCACGGGGCTCAACTGTCAGGCAGGTGCGGCGGTCGCCATGGATCCCGATACCTTTGAGGTGCTTGCCATTGCGTCTTATCCGACTTACGACCTGACTACATACAACAACGATTATCAGATCTTATCCTCCAATCCGGCAAAGCCCTTGCTCAATCGCGCACTCAACGGCACGTATGCGCCCGGTTCGACCCTGAAGCTCGGAATGGCGGCGATCGCGCTTTTGGAAGGAGAGATCACAGCCTCTTCCGTTATTTCCTGCACGGGTAAATATCCCAATTCTTCGGTGCAGGGCGGCGTGGGATGCTCGACATACCGCGAGAACCATTGGAGCGGTGTGGACGTGATAGATGCCATTGCTTACTCCTGCAACAGCTTTTTCTGTGAGGTAGGCAACCGTCTCGGCATTCAAAAAATGGAGGAATATCTCAAAAAATTCGGCTTGGGCGAATCCACCGGCTTTGAGCTTGGGGGAACCGACGGCATTCTTGCAGGCCCTACCTATCGCGGCGAGATCCAAAGCGAGGAGCAATGGCAACCCGGTATGACGTGGCAAGCGGCGATCGGACAGTCCGACCATCAGCTCTCGCCCATTCAGCTTGCGTGCTATATGGGTACCGTGACAAACGGAGGCACGCGCTATGCGGCGCATTTGTTGCACAGCGTTTACCGCTTTGGCAGCGACGAGCCGAGCTACGTTTACGTCAATACCGAGGATCGTATTCTGGATACGATCAGCATTCCCGACGGGGAGCTTTCCACCATTTTTGCGGGTATGAAAAAGGTGGTAGAGTCCAGCAGCGTGATCCAACGTTGGATCAACGATAAAACCGTTCCCGTAGAGGTGGGCGGCAAAACGGGTACGGCGCAAAACAGCACCGACTGCGACAACGCGCTTTTCGTTTGCGCGGCACCTTATAACGATCCCGAGATCGTGATAGCCGTTGTGATCGAGCAAGGCTACACGGGCGGTTACGCCTCCTTGACGGCAGGCAGAATTTTGCAAGCCTATTATCAAAACGAATAAAAAAGTCACGCCGCGTGCAGATCGCACGCGGCGTGATGATTTTTTGACGCACCGCCTGCTTTACGTGGCAGGGGTGTGTTCGTTCGTTTGGGGTAGAGTGCTGTGAGCGCGGAGCTTTTTGCGGAGCGTGAGCGCGGCAAACGTAAACAGCGTAAGGGTGGTGAAGATCCACGCAACGGGGGAGGCGCAGTATAAGATGCGCAGGCGCAAAAAAGTGTTGTCGGGGGTAATGGGCCACATGGCAAACACCGTGTAGAGCCACGTGATGCGCAAGCCGATACCGCCCAAAAGGGAGATGACCATGGAGGTAATGGATCTTCCCATGCCGCGCAAAGCACCGCTTCCCACCTCCATCAAGCCGCAGGCAAAATAGGTGGCGCACATAATGCTCAGGCGAACACAGCCTGCCGCCACGACCTCGGCACTCTCGGGTGCGTAAATGCGCAACAGCGGCTCGCGGAACAAATATAGCGCACCGGAAAGCGTTACGCCCACCAGCACCACGGCAACGGAGCAATACCAAATGACTTGCTTCATACGGGTATATTTTTGCGCACCGTCATGCTGTGCCACAAAGGTGACCGTTGTCATGTGCAGGGTGTGCTGAATAGAATAGACGTAAGAATCCAAATTGCTCGCGGCGGTGTTTCCCGCTATGATCACGGCACCAAAGGTATTCAAATTTGTTTGTACCAGTACGTTGGAAAAGCTGAACAAAAGGCTTTGTATTCCCGTAGGAATGCCGTTGTAAAGGATCTGCTTGAATTTATCCTTGTAAAAGACCATGTGCTTTGGATCAATGCGGCTGCAATCGTTCAGGCGCATCATGTAGAGCACGGTTGCAAGACAGCAGACCCATTGAGATGCGGCAGTCGCCACGCCAACGCCCAACGCGCCCCAACCGAGCACGATCACGGCGACGAGATTCAAACAGACGTTGACAACGCCCGAGATCGTCAAAAACACGAGCGGACGAACCGTATCTCCCTTGGAGCGCAGGATAGATGCGCAAAAGTTATACAGCATATTGGCGGGAACGCCGCACATATACGCGCGCATATAGAGCGTTGCACCGTCCAGGACGGCAGGGTCGGTTCCCATCCATTGCAGTAAGAGCTTGGAGGCGGAAAAGCCGCCAACGCCAACGAACAAGCCACAGCCAATGGCGGTGATGACGGCAGTGCTGACGCTTTTTTGAACCTCGTCATCCTGCTTGGCACCAACGTCGTGTGCCACGCAAACGCCGACACCGACCGAAATACCAAAGAAAAACGTGATCAAAAGGGCACACAGCGACGAGCAAGAGCCAACTGCCGCCAAGGCGTTGGCGCAAGCCTCTGCCGTTTCTCCGCCCCAACGACCGACTACAATGATGTCGGCGGTGTTAAACAGGAGCTGGAGAATGGTGGTGGCGATCAGGGGGATCGTGTAAAATATGATCTGTGGGATCAAAGCTCCCACGGTAAGATCTTTCGTTGTGGTCTTCACTGTTAAACCATCTCCTCCGGGTGAAAGACCGCATCAAATTGCTCCTCGGTCAAAAAGCCGAGTTTTATGCAAGCCTCGCGCAGGGTAATGTTTTCGGCATGTGCCAGCTTTGCGGTCTTTGCGGCGTTTTCGTAGCCGATGTGCGGATTGAGGCAGGTGACCAGCATCAGCGAGTTGGTCAGGTTCTGCTTCATCTTGTCGCGGTTTGCCACAATGCCGCGCACGCAATGCTCCTCAAAGGAGCGCATCACCTCGGTAAGCAGTCGTGCCGATTGCAAAAAGTTGTACGCTATAACGGGCATAAACACGTTTAACTCAAAGTTGCCCTGCGAAGCGGCAATGCCGATGGTGGCGTCGTTACCCATGACCTGCGCGGCAACCATGGTCACAGCCTCGCATTGCGTGGGGTTGACCTTGCCGGGCATAATAGAGGAGCCGGGCTCGTTTTCGGGAATGGTGATCTCGCCAAGACCCAAGCGAGGACCGGAAGCCAGCCACCGGATATCGTTTGCGATCTTCCAAAGGTCGGCGGCAAGTGCTTTGAGTGCACCGTGTACCCAAACGAGCTCGTCGCGTGAGGTCAACGCGTGGAATTTGTTTTCCGCAGTGCAGAACGGAGTACCCGTTAAGCGAGCGATTTGATCTGCCGCCTCAACGTCAAAGCCGCGGGGCGCGTTGAGTCCTGTTCCTACTGCGGTGCCGCCAAGGGCGAGCTCGAACAGGGGAGCGTTGTCGATCATTTCGCGGTCGCGCACCAGGGAGGCACGCCAACCCGATATCTCTTGCGAAAAGGTGATGGGGGTAGCGTCCTGCAAATGTGTGCGTCCGCATTTGATCACGCCCTCGTTTTCGCGCTCC
>JAZQYE010000177.1:0-5446 GCA_045633385.1 Eubacteriales bacterium
GTCGGGTGCGGCGATCGAGTGCCTCAATCTGGTGCTTGGAAGCGACCCTTATCTCGGCTTGGAGCTTTGAGAAATTTAATTGAAACGACGTTCGCGATCTGTCCCAAAACGGGCAGATCGCGCAAGGTCGTTTTAGCGAGAAAATATTCTTGCACGTCGGGGAAGGAGGAAACGTCTCCTGTCAAGAAGAGGCTTCCTCCGTCTCCGAACAACTTTGTTTTTGATTTTGAAAGGACGAAAAAAATGAAACTGATTTCGGGCGGCGTATGCGCCGCAAAGGGATTTACGGCAAACGGGATTCACTGCGGAATCCGCAAAAATAAGAGCAAGCGCGATCTGGCGCTCATTTACAGCGAGGTGCGTGCGGCGGCTGCGGCTGTTTACACCACCAATCTGGTCAAGGGAGCTCCCTTGGCTGTTACGCGCCGCCATTTGCACGACGGTTACGCGCAAGCGGTCATTTGCAACAGCGGCAACGCAAACACCTGCAACGCCAACGGTATTGAGATCGCCGAGCAGATGAGCGATCTGTTGGCAAAGCAGATGAACATCGCCTCCGATGACGTTGTAGTCGCATCCACGGGTGTAATCGGTCAGCCGCTTAATATCGAGCCCATTGCAAACGGCATTCCCGCGCTCGTTGCGGGCTTGGGAGACAAGAGCGCAGAGGCGGCAGAGGGCATTATGACTACCGATACCAAGCTCAAGGAGATCGCCGTCAGCTTTGACGTCGGCGGCGTGACCTGCCGTTTGGGCGGTATTGCAAAGGGATCGGGTATGATCCACCCCAACATGGCAACCATGCTGGTATTCATCACCACCGACTGTGCCATTGCCCCCGCTATGCTGCAAAAGGCACTCTCCACCGATATTCAAAGCACCTTTAACATGGTAAGCGTTGACGGAGACACCTCTACCAACGATATGGTCACCGTGCTGGCAAACGGTATGGCAGGAAACGAGGAGATCACCGCAGAGGGTGAGGCATTCGACACCTTTATGAAGGCGTTGAACACGGTCACCGTGGCGCTTTGCCGTTGCATTGCAGGAGACGGCGAGGGCGCGACCAAGCTGCTGGAGTGCACCGTAAAGGGGGCCTTGGATGAGGCGACCGCAAAGGTCGTTGCCAAGTCCGTGATCTGCTCCTCTCTGACCAAGGCGGCAATGTTTGGTGCGGACGCCAACTGGGGTCGTGTGCTGTGTGCTATCGGCTACAGCGGCGCAGAGGTGGACGTACAAAAGGTTGACGTTTCCTTCGTTTCCGCAAAGGGTGAGATCTTGGTCTGCCGCGACGGCGCAGGCGTGGATTTCTCCGAGGAGAAGGCAAAGGAGATCCTTTTGGAGAGCGAGATCGAGATCCGCATCGCGCTGGGCGACGGCAACGGCGCGGCGACCGCGTGGGGCTGTGACCTGACCTACGATTACGTAAAGATCAACGGTGACTACCGTACTTGATAATTTGGAGAGACAAATAACATGGCTATGGAAATTTCAAACGCGGAGCGCGCAAGGATTCTTGTCCATGCGCTTCCGTACATTCAAAAATATACGGGCAAGATCGTCGTCGTCAAGTACGGCGGCAATGCCATGATCGACGAAAAGCTGAAAAACTCGGTCATGCGCGATATCATTCTGCTTTCGCTCATCGGCGTCAAGGTCGTCCTGGTGCACGGCGGCGGCCCCGAGATCACCGATATGCTTGCAAGAGTAGGCAAGGAGACACAGTTTGTGGGCGGCTTGCGCGTAACCGATAAGGAGACCGTTGAGATCGCACAAATGGTGCTTTCGGGCAAGATCAACAAGAGCCTTGTCAACCTCATCGAAAACATGGGTGGCAAGGCGCTGGGACTTTCCGGCGTGGACGGTCACATGATCGAGGCAAAGGTCAAGGATGAGCGCTTGGGCTACGTGGGCAGCATTACCAAGGTCAGCGTTCAGCCCATCGTTGACGTGATCGAAAAGGGCTATATCCCCGTTGTTTCCACCATCGGTTGCGACAATGAGGGCAACATTTACAACATCAATGCCGACACTGCCGCCGCAAAGATCGCAGGCGAGCTGCATGCCGAGGCTTTGATCTCTATGACCGACATCAGCGGCATTCTGCGCGACAAGAACGACCCCTCCACGCTCATTCCGTGGATCACGGTCGAGGAGGCACCCAAGCTGATCGAGGAGGGCATTATCAACGGCGGTATGATCCCCAAGGTAGAGTGCTGTGTCAACGCCATTCAATGGGGCGTCAACCGCGTGTTTATCATTGACGGTCGTGTCAGCCACTCCATTCTCATCGAAATGCTGACCAACGAGGGTATCGGAACCTGCTTTTTGCGCGAGTCCGATCGGGAAATGGAGTAAGACATGAATATTTTTGAGACCGATCAGACCTACGTAGCCAATACCTACGCGCGCTTTCCCGTAGAGATCGTTTCGGGCAAAGGGGCGCTGGTCAAGGATACCGATGGCAAGGAGTACATCGACCTTGGCACGGGTATTGCCGTTAATACCTTTGGTGTGGCAGACGACGAGTGGATCGCCGCCGTGACCGCACAGCTGAACCAATTTCAGCACACCTCAAATCTGTATTATTCTGCCCCCTGCGCGCGCCTTGCCGAACAGCTTTGCCTGCGCACGGGTATGAAAAAGGTCTTCTTCTCCAACTCGGGTGCCGAGGCAAACGAGTGTGCCATCAAGGCGGCACGTAAGTACGGAACCGAGAAAAAGGGAGCGGATGCCTACACCATTCTCACGCTGTGCAACAGCTTTCACGGCAGAACCCTGACCACGCTTTCCGCAACGGGTCAGGACGCCTTCCATCAGCTCTTTACTCCTCTGACTCCCGGCTTTGTACACGCTCCCGCAAACGATTTGGAGGCGGTCAAAAAGATCGCTGACGAAATGCCTCTGGCGGCAATCATGTTTGAGGTCGTGCAGGGCGAGGGCGGCGTCAATCCGCTGTCGCGCGAGTTTGTCAAGGGCTTGGTTGCGCTGGCAGAGGAAAAGGATATTTTGCTCATTGCCGACGAGGTGCAATGCGGCAACGGTCGCACGGGCAAGCTGTACGGCTACATGAATTTTGATATGACACCCGACATCGTTACCACGGCAAAGGGCTTGGGAGGCGGACTCCCTATCGGTGCCACCATGCTGGGCGAAAAGGTGCAACATATTTTCGGCGCGGGCGATAACGGCTCTACCTTTGGCGGCAATCCCGTTTCCTGCGCGGGTGCTTTGAACATTCTCTCGCGTTTGGACGACCAAATGCTTGCGGGTGTGCAAAAGCGCTCCAAAATGATCTTTGACGCGCTGACGGGTGCCGAGGGCATCGTTGGTGTCAGCGGTATGGGCTTGATGCTCGGCGTTGAAACGGTCAAGCCTGCGGGCGACGTCATTGCCGCTTGCCGCGAGGCAGGGGTTTTGGTCATCAAGGCAAAAAACAAGGTTCGCTTGTTGCCGCCGCTGAATATTCCCGAGGAGCAGCTTGCACGCGCGCTTGAGATCCTGCGCGCCGCTTGCCGCTAACAATCAGAAAGGAATCTTTTTGCAATGAATCTCAAAGGAAAAAGCTTTTTAAAGCTGCTTGATTTTACGCCTGCCGAAATGGAGGGGCTGATCGATCTTGCCGCCGAACTGAAGGCAAAGAAAAAAGCGGGAATTCCGCACAAACTGCACGAGGGCAAAAACATTGCGCTCATTTTTGAAAAGACCAGCACCCGTACGCGTTGTGCCTTTGAGGTCGCCGCGCACGATCTTGGCATGGGCGTGACCTATCTCGACCCCACCGGCTCGCAGATCGGTAAAAAGGAGAGCATTGCCGACACCGCGCGTGTGCTTGGCAGAATGTACGACGGTATCGAGTACCGCGGTTTTGGTCAGGAGATCGTAGAGGAGCTTGCGCGTTACGCAGGCGTTCCCGTTTGGAACGGTCTGACCAACGAGTTTCACCCCACGCAGATCCTTGCCGACTTTTTGACCATTCGTGAAAAGTTCGGTAAGCTCAAGGGCATCAAGTTCGTTTACATGGGCGATGCCAGATACAACATGGGCAACTCCCTTATGGTCGGTTGCGCAAAAATGGGCATGGATTTTGTTGCTTGTGCTCCCAAAAAGTATTTCCCCAACGCGGCTCTGGTGGCAGAGTGCGAGGCGATCGCCAAAGAGACGGGCGCAACGCTCTCCTTTATCGAGGATCCCAAAACCGCCGTGGCGGGTGCCGACGTCATCTACACCGACGTATGGGTATCGATGGGCGAGCCTGCCGAGGTTTGGGAGGAGCGTATTCGTGAGCTCTCCCCCTATCAGGTCAACGCCGCTCTGATGCAAGCCGCCGGCGCTCAGGCTGTCTTTATGCATTGCCTGCCCGCCTTCCACGACCTCAAAACCACCGTTGGTAAAGAGATCGGCGAGCGCTTCCACATCGACGCTATGGAAGTCACCGACGAAGTCTTTGAGTCCGCTCAATCTATCGTCTTCGACGAAGCCGAAAACCGTATGCACACCATCAAAGCCGTTATGGCGGCTACGCTGTAAGAGGGGTGTTTTGCGCAACTTCCCATAAAGAAGTTGCGCAGTTTTATTCGCCTGCGGCGAGTTATATTGCTTTGCAGTGATATTCGGCTTGTGCCGAGTGGTATTCGCTACGCGAGTTTTATGGCGAATAAAATATCACGAAAGCCGTAAGCTTTCATATCACTGTCGCTTGCGACAATATCACTCCGACGAAGTCGGAATATCACTCTTGCTTTCTCTGCCGATTTGTGTTATAATGAGGCTAACGAAAAGCCTCCCTCCCGGAGGGAGCCTTAGGATGCGCGCAACCTTAAGGGTATGGGCTATGCCCAAAGCGTGTGTAATACAAATGCGAAACTGGCGATAAAACGGAGGAAAATATGTACGGACTTGTAAAAGTTTATGATCACAATATAATTGCAATCAACCAAAGCAATTCAACTATTATTGTTCGAGATGGAAAAGACTTTCATACCATAGACCTTAATATTTGTGCTGATAACTTTAAAAAAGAACATAGTAATTCCAGTGGACTGTGTGTTGGCGATAGAAATGCCGAAGGCAAATATTTTTGCTTGAGTACAAACGGTATCAAAACCATGATTTATTTTAAGAGGCTCTATATTTGTAATCCGTTTGGCAAAAAGATTCTTTTTGGAAGCAGAATACAACGATTTCATCAATTGCAAAAAGCAATTACACAATTAGGTTACAGAACATATGACTTAACGTAAAAAGTCGGGGCTCGCTTGATTTAGAGCAGAAATCGTCGGCTGACGAGCGAGAAGCGTACATAGGTAGGGTGACAGAAGTCATCCGAACTCGATTTTTGGCGGCAAATTTTCGCCATCGGTTCGTCAGCCTCCTTGTCAATATTCGTATATTACCTGCGTCAGCTTCCTGCCGACGACTAAAATTTGCTCGACAAAAATTCTTC
>JAZQYE010000178.1:0-4170 GCA_045633385.1 Eubacteriales bacterium
ATTCTGAGAAAAAATGTAGCATTGATAATCGTCATTCTCCTCCATAATGGGCGTTGGCAGAACTGCGTAACGTGGCATTTCTCCCGAATGCATTGTTTTTCGAACGTCGTAAAGACTTGCTTCCGTAAACAAGCATTTTCCCCCCTTAAAAAAGGAGCGACGCGTGGCAGATGCTCCGGTGGTCAACCAATCCACGTTCTCCGTACACATGTTTCGATACAGATATGATAAAATCTGTTTACTGCGCTCATTTCCAATAGCAAAACCGATCTCTCCGTTTTCATCGTGCTCGGTGACGCGTCCGCCCATACCGTAAAAATAGAACAACGGTGCACCTGCCAATTGGAAATATCCAACCGTATCGCCCTTTTGGGGATCTAATTTGCCGTCGTTTGGAATGGCGTCGTAGTTGGTATCTTCCGTCATGGTCAGCATGGTTTCTACCGTCCAACGATGATCCTCCACCAAGCGGAAAATATCGGCATAGTCAGGATCGTCAAATATTTCGGCAAAACTCTCTTGTTTCTCCTCAAACAGATCCATATTGACGATCGTGGAATAGAAATGATCTGCCGCGGTCGCGTTCATATCTCCGCTGACAAAATACAGTTTGTTTGCAACCTCCAATTGCTTGACCGCATTTTGATCAAACGAAGGATTTTTTAAATCCAGCTCCTCCGCTGTATTCAAATCGCACAAAAGTCCCTGCGTTGCGGCACTCGTCAAGTTAATTGCAGGTAACACCGTCAGATCATACGCCGTTCCGTTTTCATATGCACGCTTCAGGTCCCCTAAAATATTGTTCCCTCCGTCGGATGGTTCCACCAGCTCGATTCGGCAATTGAAATTCTCTTCAATTTTTTGATTGCGCTCATATACGGCATAACCGATTTGATTGGTGTAGCCGCTCTCCGATACAAGAATGTCATCACACCAAAATCCGGAACCGCTACCGATCCGCACTGACCCTCCAAAAATCTTGACGGGATAGGGCTTACCGGGACCGCAGCCAATGTCTTGATTCGTTGTCGATTCCTCCTCTTTGGGCGGTGCTTGATCGGTAGTCGTATCCTCTCCCTCGTCGGCAGAGTTGCCACAGGCACAAAAAGCAGGCAACAACAGCAAAACGGTCAATAAAACAACAAATACCTTCTTCATAGCTTTCATAGCAACTCCTATTCATAATGATAAATTTCTCAAAGCGTGTTTGAGTTCATTTTTATTATAGCACAACATCGTTTTGTTTTCAATTCGCAAATTGAACAAAAATTACCCCCCCTATTTGTGCAATATACACAAAAACAAGGTTCGTTTTGACAATCGATTAAAAAAGTCGCTCTCTCCTCATAAGCTGCAACCTTTACCGCATATATTGAATTAAAAAGACTTGGAGGAGAAAATGAACGGAACAAAAAAAAGCACCTCGCCGATGCAGGGCTTGAATGCTGCAGACGTGGCAGAGTCGCGCCGCCTGCACGGTACAAACGTATTGACCAAACAAAAGCAAAAGAGCTTTTGGGGTCATTTTTTTGCAAACCTGAACGATCCCGTCATTCGCATTTTGTTGGCGGCGTTGGTCGTGCATCTGCTCTTACTGTTTGGCGACGGCGATTTATTGGAGACCGTCGGCATTGCCGTTGCGGTCTTTCTTGCAACGCTGATCTCTACCCTATCGGAATACGGCTCTGCCAAGGCATTCTCACGTTTATCCGAGCAAAGCGGCGGTGGCACTTGTCGGGTTCGGCGTAGCGGTCGCGTACAGCAAATTCCAATCTGCGACGTGGTGGTAGGAGATATTGTCCTTTTGGAAGCAGGTGAGCAGATCCCTGCCGACGGGCAGTTATTGTGCGGTGCGCTCCGAAGTGATCAATCTACCATGACAGGAGAGGGGCGCGAAGTCAAAAAAGACCCCTTTGCGCACTATACCTCCGACCCGAGTTGCCCCTCGGCACTGTTTCGCGGCTGTACCGTAACGGGTGGTAGCGGCGAGATGGCTGTGCGAGCCGTTGGAGATACTACGTTTTTGGGGGAGATCTCGCGCGAGATTCAAACCGAAACGCGCGAAAGTCCGCTCAAACGCCGCTTGACCAAGCTTGCGCATCAAATCAGTGTGTTTGGCTACGTTGCCGCCGCGCTCGTTGCCGTGGTATATCTCTTTAACACCTTCGTTTTGGATAGCGGAATGCAACCGATGCTCATTCGTATGAAGCTGACCGATCTGCGCTATCTCTTGACGCATCTGCTACACGCCTTTACGCTTGCGCTCAGCGTGCTTGTGACCTGCGTACCCGAAGGACTGCCCATGATGGTGGCTGTTGTTCTATCCTCCAACATCAAGCGCATGGTGCGCGATCAGGTATTGGTGCGCAAACCCGTTGGAATTGAATCGGCAGGGAGCATGAACCTCCTTTTTACCGACAAAACGGGAACGCTGACCGAAGGAAAAATGCGTTTGGACAGCATTTTGTTACCGGACGGAAGCAGTTGTACCGTGCGTGCACTGTGCCGTTTGCGCGGTCGCGCCGCAGATTTGATTACAAAAGTTTTACGATTCGGAAGCGAGGCGGAGCTTGGTCGCGATGCAAACGGCAAGCCGCTCCTGCTTGGCGGAAACGCGACCTCCAAAGCAATTTTGGAAAGCGTGATCGATCACCCTCTGCCACGCGACACGGAGGTTCGTTCCCGACTCCCCTTTGACAGCACGCGCAAATATGCGGCGGTCAGTCTATCGGGAAAGGAACGCGTTACCTTTTTGCTCGGTGCGCCCGAACGGCTCTTTCCGTTTGTGAGTGATGCCCTGCAAAGCAACGATAGCATTCTCCCCTTCTCCCGTTCCACCGCAGAACGCGAGATCCTTTCCAAAACGAAGGAGGGTTATCGCGTTTTGGCTTTGGCAGTTTCGCGCGAGGACGTTTCCGCTCCCTTGCACGAGCACGGCATACAAGGATCCTTGACTTATCTTGGCGCGGTTTGCTTGCACGATCCCTTGCGCTCCAGCGCCGCCACGGCGGTGCGAGACCTGCAGGGAGCAGGGATACACGTGGTGATGATAACGGGTGACAACCGCGAAACCGCCGCCTCGATTGGCAAACGTTGCGGCATTGTTGACGCAACACACGATCTGATCTTGACAGGCGAGGAGCTTGCACGGCTTTCGGATCAACGTCTTTGCGATCTGCTCCCCCACCTTGCCGTAGTGGCACGCGCTCTGCCAAGCGACAAAAGCAGGCTGGTACGGCTATCGCAGGAAAGCGGACTTGTGGTAGGCATGACGGGAGACGGCATTAACGATGCCCCTGCATTGCGCCGCTCCGACGTCGGCTTTGCCATGGGTGGCGGCACGCAGGTGGCAAAGGATGCAGGAGATATCGTTATATTGGACAACGATCTTGCCTCGATCGCGCGTGCTGTTTTGTACGGTAGGACCATTTTCAAAAACATTCGCAAATTCATTACGCTACAGCTTACCATGAACTTTTGCGCCGTTGGCGTAACGATGATCTGCCCGTTTTTGGGCTTTAACTCGCCCATTACGGTGGTACAAATGCTGTGGATCAATATGATCATGGATACGCTCGGCGGTCTTGCCTTTGCAGGAGAACCAACTCGCCCCGAATATATGAAGGAGCCGCCCAAGCAACGCGATGAGCCGATCCTCAATCGTTATATGATCCATCAAATCATTTTTCTCGGCTCTTACACCGTCTTTTTGTGCATTCTCTTTTTAAAGTCACCGCACATCACCGCGGTTTACCGTATGTCACCGGAAAACGTCTGTCTTTTGACCGCATTTTTTGCGTTGTTTATCTTCTCATCGGTATTCAACTGCTTCAACGCGCGTACCGACCGCCTCAAGCTATTTGCAGGGCTTGAAAAAAACACCGCCTTTGTTTTGATCATGTCGGCGGTGCTTATTGTACAAATTTTATTCGTCTATCTTGGCGGCACGTTATTACGCACCGTTCCGCTGACGGCGCGAGAGTTACTTGTTACCATGGCGCTTGCATTGTCCGTTTTTCCTGCCGAGCTCATTCGCAAGGCGAGTCTGCGCCTGACGGGAAAACGGCAAGGATATTGATAAAAAACAAAGTGGCTGTTTCAAACGCACGCGTTTGGAACAGCCACTTTGTTTTTATCTCTTTTGGATAAAGTTACCCCCGCCCTTGTCGG
>JAZQYE010000179.1:0-10505 GCA_045633385.1 Eubacteriales bacterium
GATGACGTCCACGTAAGCGCCCAAACGCAATAGCTCGCGTGCCGTATAAGTGCCGAGCGTTCCACCACCTGCAATCAGCAATACTCTTTTGTTTTGATACATATTTGACACCGTCCTTTTTTGATCCTTTTTTTTATTGTATCACATCTGTTTTTAAATAAAAACGCAATATCCTGCAAAAAACGGCAACGATACTGCACGCCTTTACAAAATTGGAATACGCGTTAAAAAATGCTTTGAACCGTTACACTTTTAAGCAGTGAACGAACGTCATCTGCTTGCGGCGGTTGCGTTCCGTCGGTCAGACATGCGGCAGAGCCGAACGCCACGGCCGTTTGCAACAGCTCCGATGCACAAAGCCCATAACAAGCACCTGCCAAAAAGCCTGCAATACTGCTATCCCCTGCCCCAATGGTAGAGCGCACCTTGACGTGCGGCGGCACAGCGTAAAAGCAACCGTCGGCACAAGCGAGGCATGCACCTGCCTGACCAAGTGTGACCATTGCATAAGTAATTCCCGCACCGTGCAAAGCTTTTGCGGCTTCGAACGCCTGTTCCAAGGTCTCCACCTCATGACCGACGTACGCCGCGATCTCTTCGCCGTTTGGCTTAACGAGCCATGGACGGCACGCAATGAGATCCTCAATATCAAAGGATTTGGAATCGATGACGATACGAGCCCCCTGTTGTTGCAGGCGGCATACGAACGCCTTGACCGCATTCATGGAAACCCCGCTCGGAACACGTCCCGTTAAGGTGACGACGGTATCGCTGTCAACCTCACCGATGACACGCATGACATCCTCTGTCAAGCCGTCGTCTGCCGCAAAGCCCGAAAAGCTGATGCGCGTTTCAATGCCTGCATCGGTATGAATGGTCACGTTCTCGCGAATACGCCCCGACACGGCAATGCTTTGATAGGTCAACCCTTGCTTTTGCAAGGCTTGGCAAAAATCGTTGCCATTCTCCTCACCAACCGCTACGACGGCGGTGTTTTGAATGCCGTTTGCAAGCAGGGCGCGGGAAATATTGACACCCTTTCCGCCCACTTCGCGCGAGCTCACAAAAACGAGGTTTTCATGTTCCGCGTAAAAATCCTTGGCACGGCAATGCAGATCAAAGGCAGGAGAGAGCGTTAAGGTGATGATCTTCATTCAAGCTCCTTTCCGTTACAACGCATGCGCATCTTCATCCTTCAAAAACACGTTTTTAACGGCATTCAAATAACCGTATCCGTAAAGATCGTCGGGTTGAAGATAGCTTGTTTCGGTCCATTCGTTCCAACTGTTTACGGTAACGAGCGGTGCGCGAAGCGTAGGGTGCTCATCCACGTATTTTTTAGCGGCAGCCAATGCCTTTTGCAGATTTTCGGGCGTATTGTTTTTGACGATGCCGCGGCGAAATCTTCGAAAGCGCGGATTATTATCCCAACCGCACGAGATATGAGGGAAATACGGCACGGTATAGTCGCGATCGATCCTCTCCCACTCCTTTAATACGTCTTGCATGATGGCATTGTAATCCCGATCGATATCGGTAAAATGCACGAACTGATAGTGCGTAACGCTATCGGCTCCCAAAAGGGCTACAAGATCCTTGGTCGAGCCCTGCAAATTGGAGTCAAAACCGCTCAGGTTAAAGCTGTTCTCTCCCCAGATCGTGATTTGAAAATGCAGATCCGCAAAACCTGCCTCCTTGGTGCGCTTGCGGAAATAAGTGATTGCCTCTTTGGCCTTTTCAATGCCGCCCAAACCATCGATCAGATTTTTGACGTCGTACACCATAAAAACGGGACAACCGTCGATTTGATAGTAATTGGGCTGTGAAAAGTATTTGGTCACCACACGCTCTACCACCCTTTCAAATGCGGGGCGCGCCACCGCTCCGTTCCAAATAACGGTACCGCCGTGGTCGTCGGAGAGGTCGATGCTCCAATAATGATTGGCATCGTGATTTGCCCACATCAAATAGAATTTCATTTGATCGCGGTTCTCCGCTTTTAAAAAGCCATCGTTAAGACAGTTCTCCAAAAACGGGCGGTTATCATACCAATACCAATCGTAAATAAACACGTTGACACCGTGCGATACCGCTGCCTCGATTTGTTGGCGCATCACGCTTGGATCTGCCTCGTTGCAATATCCCCACAGCGGTTTTCTATTCCAATGATAGCCGTTCTCCTTGGGCGCGGAATTTTTCACCGACTGCCATTCTCCGATGCCTTCGCCCCAAAACATTCTGGTACGCGGCTCGTCGCCCGTATATGCAGGCCATATATAAGCCGCAACGTCATATTTTTGCTTCATGCTCAAGCTCCTTTCGCACGGTTGATCAAATACACTTCCTGCAAATAATTCTACCACAGAAAAAGACTTTTTGCAATAGAAAAGCAGAAAAAAGGCAAACGACAAAAAAATTAAGCGACAACGCCTTTTGTGTGCCATTGTCGCTTGATACGATGTTATTGCAATCCCAAGGACGTAAAAAGCTCGGTCGTTTCCGCAAGCTTTTCTTGGGACATATCGCTGTTGATATCCAATTCGCGCTTGATCCGCTTGATTCTTCCTTTGAAGAAAACACGGAAGCAACGGCGCACCAGCATGATGGGATAGAGCCATTTGTGCTTTTGCAAAACGGGGTACAAATACTTTAAGTGATCGTACGGAACGAAGATACGCGACAGAACGTATTTCAAGCCGCTGCCACGCTTGCTCTGCTGTGCCACCACGCGGTGATCCATCGTACCGTAAATGCCGCTTGCCAATACGTATCGTTGCATTTGCTCCAGCATTTTATTGGATGCTGCACCGTCAAACCAAACTGCCGCCAAGGCACGGCTCGCCTCCTCAAATTTGAGAAGTCCACCCCGGCGCAGAATTTGCTTTCGCGCTTCTTCGTCATGCTCAACGCGATGTAACAGGATCCACAGATCCAAAAACGGACGAACACCGCAACCGCAGTTTTCAAAGTGCTTGGCAATGTGCGCGATGTGGTAAAAATAGAACATATCGTCCTTTAACAGCATGTGATACGAACTTCCCTCCTTGGGAACTGCACTCTGCCAAATGTCTGCCAACACCTCCGGCGCATTAACCGCGCGACCGTCCTCTACCATAGAGAAGTGCAGCTCGACGTGCATACCGTTTTGCGAATAGATCGATACGTCGTGAGAGCCCTTTTTCTCAACTTGAAAGCCGTAACGCTCCAGCGAGGCGACCGCCCTTTCCAGATCCTCTTCGTGAACCAACACGTCAATATCACAACTGGTACGCATCCACGCTTCGGGATAATACGTGCGAAGCACCGAGCCCTTTAAGGGCAAAAACATGATCTGATCTTCCTCAAACGCCTGACAGATCAGTGTCAGATCGTGCGTCAGCTTTTGATAGCGATACACCGCCAGCATTTGTTGCTTTTGGAATTTTTTCGAATACTCATCATCACCAAGTAAGCCCTGCTCCGCCAGCTCCTGCGCAACGATATGTGCCATATCGTGTGCCTTGGAGAGCGAATAGAGCGACGGCAGTATTTCCACCGTCAGCATTTTTTGCATCTCGGCATCAAGCTCCCCGCCGCATACCACCTTGCGGATCAAAGCAAGCATGACGTTGATCGTTTGTTCGTTCATATCGTTCCCCTTCCAAGCAGATACCGTAAGACGAATGCTTACTCCGGCTTTTTGTCAAAATCGAGCGTCAACTCGTAGTCTCCAAGCTTATCTACGCGAAAACCATTCTTTTTGTAGGTCTCGTAGTCAAATGCCTCCAATTCATCAATGGCAAGCTTGTGGAACTCGTAAAAATTGTGCCACCACTCCCAGCCGCTTCCAAGCTCGTTGGAAAGATAAGCATCTGCAATATCGCAAGCGGTCTGCGGTGCTACGTAAAACGCACCCATTGCAAGCACGTTAACGCCGTTACCCGTAATGGCACGCAAAGCCGCGGGTAAGCTCTCTACCACGCCGGCATGTACATGCGGACATTTGCTTGCGGCAATATGAATGCCCATACCCGTTCCGCAAAACAGCAATGCGCGCTCGTAGTTGCCCTCCGAAATTTCGGCACCAACGCGCAAGCCGACTCTGTGAAACATCAGATCGGTATCGTTGGGATCGCTGTCCTTTTGAACGCCGAGATCAAGGATCTTCCAGCCCTTTTTGGTCAAATGCTCAACCACGACCTCCTTGAGCGGAAATCCTGCAAAATCTGCACCGACAACCAAATATTTTTCTTTTACGGTCTTCATCATGTTTCTCCTTGCGTAGCTTCTGTTTTACAAAAGCGAAAAAATGCTTTTACCTCTCTATTATAACACAACAATTGCACCGTGTCAAGTTTTCGATACCGAAATATTCATCTGCTTTGATAAAAGTGCTTTGCTGTAGGTGTTCAACAGCTCCAGGAATTGCTCCGTCATTTTGGTGTTGATACGGTTGCGCTTGGTCATATATCCAACACAGTAGGATTCGTCGGTAGCAATGGGAATGCTGACGATCTTACCGTCGTTGAGATCCGAGGGCATAATGCCCGTTCCCACCGTGTAGCAATCGGTCTTGAGTAGCATATTCATCAGCGTTGCGCGGTCACTGATCACAATTCGCTTGTCGCTCAACACACTGTCTGCCATTTCCTCGGTAAAAAGCGAGGAGTGGTTGTACTTGCCTTGATCGTAGCAAAGATACGGATAACCCTGCAACTCGTTATACGAAACGACCGTACTTTTGGAAAGCGGATGCGTGCTTTTGACAAACAGGTGCGGCGGCGTTCTCAAAAGCTCCTCAAAGGCAATGTCCTTTGTTTGCAGGTATCGCATCATGATCTCAAAATCACGATTTTTGATTGCGATGATGCCCACGTCACTCAACGCCATTTCTACGTCATGAATCACCTCGTGCGTCATCTTCTCCTGCAACGAAACGTCATAGCTTGCACTTGTACACTCATCAACAAATTTACAAAACACGTCTGCGATAAAATCATAATGCTGTGTGGAGATATGCAATCTATCCTTTTGTGCTTGAGAACCGTACCGCTCTAAAATAAGCTCGGATTGTGCCACCACCTGCTCCGCATAACGAACGAACTCCGCGCCCTCGCCGGTCAGAACAACGCCGTTTTTGGTTCGGTCGAATATCTTGATCTTCAGCTCCTCCTCCAATAGCTTGACACTGTTGGAAAGCCCCGATTGCGCAATAAATAATTGCCTTGCCGCCTCGCTAAAGGTTCCTACCTCTCGAATTTTCAATACGTATTTACATTGTTGAAGCGTCATACAAGCCATCCTTTCATGATATGAAATACAATTACAAACAACACGCCCGGCACCATGTTTGTGGTTTTGACCTTGTTTTCACCGCCGCTGATCATATTAAAGCCCGTAAAGAACAAAATGATAAACCCAACCGCGCACAAGGACATCAGCATCGTCTCCGAAATAAACGCGCCGCAAAAATATGCAATCAGCGCAACTACCGCCTGAATTGCCGCAACTGGAACGCAGGAGAGCGCCGCGATTTTGCCGTATGCCGCACCCGTCAGCAAAGCAAACGGGAAATCCACCAACGCCTTTAAATATAACTGAGAATGATCTCCGCTCACCGCCATCAGGATAGGGCCTCCGATCTGCAAACCGCCGATGCCAAACAAAAACACCGCATCCCAAAATCCGTTTCGGTTGGCATTCTCTCCCTTTCCGAACTCGTTTGCACGCTCCTCAAGGTGGAGCAAATCCCCAACGACCGAGCCTGCGATCAAGGAGAACACCACCACGACCATATCACCGCCCGAAAGACGCCCCTCCGAAACGGTAAACACGTTTTCAACCAACCCCAAAAGGCTGATGATCATAATACCGATTGCAAAATATTGATTGATCTTAAATTTCAACGTTCGCCTGCAGGCACTGCCAATCAAAACGCCTGCCGCAATAGATACGGCATCTGCCAAAATTCCCATTTTCTTCCCTCATATCCGTTATTTGTATTACCTTACTATTATATCATAATTTTATGCAAAAGTAAAATATCTATATTTGATAACGGGCATTCAAAAAAACAAATAGCTTGTGCAAAAGGGGCGCCGATTCACTCCACGAATCAACGCCCCAAGGCAACCTCCCCTTACAAAACAAGCGGCTTGGATATTTTGTTGACCGCCCCTTTGGACAGCTTTTTGATTTACACCCTACAAAAACGCATCGTCCAGGATTGATAGCGCAATCGATCTGAAAGATAACGATCCTCAAAATCGGGACTTTGGAGCCATTGCCCACGGAAGGTCAGAGACTTTAGCTGAGGCAACCGCTCCAAGGACGGAAGCTGTCCGATCGGCTCAAGTGTCACCGACTCACAGCCGTTGAGCACGGCAAGTGCGGCAAGCATCCAATCGGCAGGACCAACGGCGCGATCACCAACAAAGATCTTGGACGGCAAAAAATGCGAAGCCTCAAACGTTTTCGCCGATGCAATAACTTCCGACTTTGGCAAGGTAATGGCACTATCGATTGCATACGGCTCCTCCAAAAAGCCGTAAACCTTTTCGCACGTATGGCTATTTGCACCGCACAGCATCTCCCGACAGGCAAGAAAAACATCCGACAGCGAGCAGGAAACGGGCGTACTGATCGGTGCAAGCTCTGCTTTCAGCTGTGCTTCGATCACCGCAAGATCCTCCCTTTTGATCACCCGCTTCGGCTCGGCGGCAAGGCGCGCGGCGATTTCGGAATAGCTCGTTATTCCAAAGCGTTCATCCTGCTTGATCATGCGAATCAAAGTGCGCATGTTGCGATAAAAGCGTTCGGTTGCCTCCATCGGGCGGCGTTTTGCCTCCTTCCACGCACCAAACGCGCACTTGTTCGATCGGTCGTAGTTAACCTTATCCCAAAACTCGCTGTACAGTGCCATATTGGGGTGCGTATAAAGAATGACTCGCTTGTACGTTGCAAGACGATCCAACAAACTCCGCAGATCCCCCTCCGTAGCATCAAAGAGTTTTCCCTCCATGCTACAGGTATATTGCATTTGGTAGATATTGCAAAAGAAAACGCCCTCGCCATCGTCAGTATCGCAAAACGTGTCGGCGTAGATCGGCAATCCCATATCAGCATAGCCGTACATTCCAACGTAGGTCTTTTGATTTCCGGGAGGACAAGCGCCGCAAATAACGGTCTCCCCCATTGCCACGCGAATCATTTCTATCGCTTTTGTTTCCTGCTTCATCAGCTCTTGGTAAGCCGTATCAAAATCTGCGGTATCGGTGTACTCGTTCAAGGTCGGGTGAACGGAATGCCTCAATGTGTGCGTTAAAATATCGTGATGCTTGAGCGCACCGATAATATCGTCACGCCCCCAACGCTTGAGCTGTTGTGCCAAATATCCAACTAAGCAAAAGCCACCCCTGATGCCCTCCGCACGAAGCAACTCAGCCTCGCGGTAAATGGCATCTGCGGCAATCTCGGACGTAAAATCCTCCGTATCAAACGAAAACAGTAATTCGGTCATCCCAATGCCTCCATTTTTGAAGTTCGCATCTTCGTTACTTTTCCAAAATAAGCCTGATCAACATTGCAGCGGTCCAACCGTATCCGCAAGCACCACGCCCCTCGCCCGTACGAGAATCATAATACTCAAACAAGCCTCTTTGCTCTGCCGCGCACATATCCAATATCCGCTCCGAAAAGCCGTTTGCAAGCGCGGTATAGCCGTATTTTTTCAATCCCGTAACTGCCGTATAGGCAATATTCAACCAAGTGGGGCCGCGGAAATAATCAGACGCTGCATATTGCTCTGCGTCGTATGCAACACTTGGCATCAACGGATAGAATTTTTGCGGATCCGCCGCAAGGCGTTGCATTGCTTCGGCTTGCGCATCGCTTGCAATTTCAACAAACAGCGGCATAAAGGAAGCAGGAGTCAAAATTCCCGTGGGAGTGCCTTCCTCAATGACCGTGTCACAGTATGCATCAAGCTCCTTGTGCCAAAGCCTTTCGTTGATCAATTGCGACAGCTCAAGCTCCAAGACATGCCAACGGTCGGCTTCTGTCTGCTTGCCAAGCCGTTTTGCCATGTACGAAAGAGAACGATACGCCAAAACCATGTAGCAGTTTAAATCGATCGGCCATAAGACGTCAGGCAAATACGCATCCCAACGCGGCGAGGTATCCCATCCGGACTCAAACTTGACAAAGTAAGGTGTTTTTCCCTCGTCGGTATCGTATCGAAACAGCCCGTCGGTCTTTCTGCAATTCGTCCAAAAGCCCTCGTACTTGCACAACACGTCATAAGCGGCATGTAAAGCGTCATCGTTTGGGTCGGCTTGGTCGATCTCCCAATACGCCCAAAACCAAACAGGGGGCTGGGAGCGATTGGTAACGCTACCACCATCCACGGTAACAAGATTTGGAAGACATCCGTTCGTATGTTGTGCCTCAAACAAGATCTCTGCCTGTTCACGCGCCATGGCAACGTCCCATTTCAACATTGCCAAAGCATAAAAGGCACTGTCCCAATTCCAATGCCCTACGTAACGGGGAATGGCAGGAGCAAACGAACGTTTCTCGCCCCAAGCGGGTATTTCTCCCTGCGGCAAAACAATCAGATTGCCGTATATCGTCTCAACCGCCCGATGCAACAGCTCCGCATCCCGCGTCAAAATCTCACCACAGCATCGTTCCACCAAAATGCGCAATGCGCTTTGTGATTCTTGTTTCATAAAATCCCCATTCTGCCGATCAAACATCGGCACTTGAAAAATATTTGTACCGCCCGTGAGGCAATCACAAGCGAACAATAACCCTTCGTTTCCGCTCTTTGCCGAATCCCCTACAAATACTCAAAAAACACGTCACGCAAGCGCAGAATGTCCCCCTTGGAATTGCATTTGTCTCACCCCGGACGGATTTGCCTTATGGCTTGCCGCCACGCATTCTGCTTTTTCTCTTTATGCACGTTCCTCGCGCACTGTACGGTGTCCGTCTATCTGCTCGCCGCAAATATAAAGATTACCGTTTACAGGCAAGCGAAAACGTGCATCCCTTTGTATCGTATTGACCTAATTATAACATTTTTCTTAAAAAATGTCAACATTTGAGCCAAACAAAAAAAGCACCCCACCTGCGCAATTTCTCACAAGGATATTTGCAAATTTCGGCAAAGATATTGTTTTCTCTGCCGCTTTGTGTTATAATGGAACCAACGAAAGGCCTCCCTCCGAGGGGGAGGTGGCACGGCGTAGCCGTGACGGAAGGAGCCTGCGTTGCTTTGAGTGTGTATTGACCTCATTGTATCGTGCTCTCCCTCAGTCGCCTACGGCGACAACTCCCTCCCGGAGGGAGCCTTTGGAAACGCTCGTCCATCTTTAGGGGTGTGGGCTTTGCCCGAAGCATTTGTAATACAAAGGCGAAACTGGCGATAAAAGGAGATACGTTATGAATCAAAGGGAATATATTAAATTCTTAAATGTAATTGAAAAATTAAAGTGCATTACGCGTCATTCTTGGACATCGAGTGGAAGACACGAGTCGGTTGCAGAGCATTCGTGGCGACTTGCTGTTATGGCGATGCTTTGTGCAGATGAATACCCTGATTTGAATATAAATAAAGTTATCAAAATGTGTTTGATCCACGATCTTGGCGAAGCGCTAACCGGTGATGTTCCCGCTTTTTTGAAAACGGATGAAAACGAAAAAGAAGAGGAAAAAGCGATTGAAAGTTTACTGACATTGTTGCCTACCGACACAAAAGAGGAATTGTCTGCACTGTTTGAAGAAATGGGATCATTAAAAACCGATGAAGCAAAATTGTATAAATCTCTTGATAATATTGAAGCATTGATATCACATAATGAAGCCGATATTTCAACTTGGATTTCCAGAGAATATGAAGAAAATCTTACATATGGTCAAAAAAATTCCGAATGGTCTTTTTGGACAAAAGAATTGCGAAAGGAAGTAAAGCAGGACAGCATTGACAAAATCAGAAAAGAAGGCTAATAATGCAATACCCCGACAGACCTTGAAAATCTGTCGGGGTTACTTATTTGTTTACAGCGGGGCATTTATTAACCGGCTGATATAAATTCTCCGCTAATTTTGCACGCCGTTTGGCGTGCTTTTTCGTTGGCTCCCCCGAACGCGCCACGCGCGTTTTTGGACATCGAACCATGCGACAAACTTCGAGCCTACGGCTCTCGTCGGCAGAATTTCAAAGGGAAATTCTGCCCCCTGTATCAACAAAATTGCCCAATGGGCAATTTGGCATATTTGCTTGCCCGCTGAACACGGGCATTCCGCAAGCGGAACCGCAAACTATGCCGTCAGCCGCGCTTTGCGCTACCGTCTGTGAATTGCGATGTCGCTGGCTTGAACCGACAAAAAAGAAAATGAAAAGCGAACCGCCTAAAGGCGATTCGCTCAGATTACTGACAAAGCCCATCTCAAACAAGAGACGGGCTTTGTTTTTTTGCAATTCAAGAAGAAAAAGGTGAATAAATAGGAGAAATTTCTCCAGC
>JAZQYE010000180.1:0-5729 GCA_045633385.1 Eubacteriales bacterium
GGCATGATCCACGAGGCACTCAACAACTGTAAAAAAAGATTGCGCTTGATCATTATTCTCAACGAGAATGAAATGTCCATTTCCAAAAATATCGGACGCTTTGCAAAAACACTTTCTCATTTGCGCGCGTCGCAAGGATATTTTCGAACCAAGCAGGCAACCGCCTCTTTCCTGCAAAAAATACCGCTGATCGGTAAACCGATGTTTAACGGGCTGTTGAGCTTGAAAATGGCGATGAAGTCTGCGCTGTACGGTAGTAATTACTTTGAAAAGCTCGGGCTGTATTATCTCGGTCCCGTTAATGGAAACGATGAAGAAGCTGTAGAAAAGCTGTTGCAAGAGGCTAAAAAGAGTGGGCAGAGCTGTATCGTTCATTTGAAAACAAAAAAAGGAAAGGGATATATTCCCGCCGAGGATAACCCCGACCGTTACCACGGTATGTCGCCGCGTAACGTCGGCACACCGGAGGGCGCGAATTTTTCCGTTAAAATGGGCGAGATCTTGACGGCGATTGCCAACAAAGACGAGCGCATTTGCGCCATTACGGCGGCAATGACGGGTGGAACAGGATTGACGTCCTTCCGCAATACGCACCCCGCAAAATTCTTTGACGTTGGAATTGCCGAGCCGCACGCCGTTACCTTTGCCGCGGGTCTTGCCGCAAACGGACTCCGTCCCGTTGTGGCGGTGTATTCCACCTTTTTGCAAAGAGCGTACGATAATATCGTGCACGACGTGGCTTTGCAAAATCTCCCCGTTGTATTTTGCATCGACCGCGCAGGTCTGAACGCCTCCGACGGCCCAACGCATCACGGTATTTTTGACGTTGCATTCCTTTCGCAAATTCCCAATTTGACCATTTATACGCCTATTACGTATGATGCTTTGGAGTCTGCTATGCGAGAATCGCTCAACAACGGCACGCCTTGTGCGATCCGTTATCCGAGCGGATATGAAAGCGAAAAGATCAAAAAGCATTTTTACGGTGCAAATTCGCACGCAAACGGTCACGTACGCAGTGACTTTGCAAGGGAAGAGGCAGATTCTTTGGATGCTGTGATCATTACGCACGGAAGAATTATTACCGAAGCCGTTGCCGCACAGCACGAGCTTGCCCAAAAGGGAGTAAAGGTTGGAATTCTTTTGCTGGAGATGTTAAAGCCCTACGATCGGGTTGCCGAAGAGATGCTCCCGTTTTTGCCAAAGTCGGCGTGCAAGCTCCTCTTTTTGGAGGAGGAGATCCGCGCGGGCGGCATGGGCATGATGCTGTGTGACGCTTTGCGTGTGCATGACGCAATGCAAAACAAGCAAGTCATCATTAAGGCGCTGGACGATGAATTTGGTATTCAAACCAAGCACGAGCCCATTTTTAAGAGCGTGGGATTGGATTGCGAGGCAATTACAGAAGAATTGTTGCACTGACCTTTTTAAAACGCAAAAAAATTCACAAAATCGTCACTCAAAAAATATTGACAATCGTTTGACTGTGTGGTATAATAATTTTCGTTAAGATATCATAATTGACGGAGGTTGTAGAATGAATTTACAGTTTCATGATGAATATATCCCCGGTACAAAGCTGAAAAAGGCGGATATGGAAAATTTAACGGGTTTGGCGTTTTTAAAAAAGGTGTTTTTTGTCAGCGAGGGCGTTATGCTCACGCAAATCCGTGATATTTCGGGTATCGACAGCTCCACCTTGCAAAACTGGACCAAGCGCGGTTGGGTAGCCAATGCAAGATTAAAGAAGTATAATATCGATCAAGTTGCGCATATTCTGATCATCAATATGCTTCGCGCGTGCATGCAGCTCGATCACATTGCGTTTTTGATCCAATATATCAACGGTGACGTAGAGGATACCAGCGACGATATTATCAAAGATTCTTTGTTGTACGATTATATCTGCCGTATTCTAACACACATTTCCGGCATTGGCAAATGCTCGATAGATTCCTTTAAGAGCATTATCGAGCAGATCACCGTCGATTACCAAGCACCCGTCGAGGGGGCTCGCGAGCGCTTGAACAGTGCTTTGGAGGTCATTATCGTTACCTATTATTCTGCTTTGATGAAGCAACACGCAGCAGGACTGTTGGAGAATCTTGGTGCATAAGTACAAAAGATACACGGCGCATTCGTTAGCAACGAATGCGCCGTGTGTCTTTATAAAATTTATGAAAGCACAAAGGTTTTAATTGCCTTTACGGCAATTCCTTCTTTAAATTCATCTACCCGACCAATTGCAAAAAACATTCCGCTACGGGTACAAAGGCGAACTCTTGTGCCGACGGCAAGCTCAACGCCGAGCTTTTTGAGGTAGATCTCACAGCCGTCGCGACAGAGCTTTTCGTAAAAGGAGGGGAGAGATACACGGGGAAGATCAGAAAAGAGCTCCTCTGTGGGAATGAGAAGAGCCTCGCGCTCCTCGTCGCTCATGCTCTCCAGCTCTGCAATCGTGTGGGAGCGATCAAGCGAAAAGCCGCTCGTTTCCACGCGCTCCAATTCTGCCATTGCACCGCCGCAACCAAGTGCCGTGCCAATATCGGCGCAAAGGGTGCGAATGTAAGTGCCGCCCGAGCAATGCACGTCCAATACGTAGTCGTTTTTCTGCTCGGTAGGTGCGGCTGTCAACGAGAAGATCTCGATCTCACGTGCCTGACGCTCCACAGTCTCACCCTTGCGTGCAAGATCGACCAGCTTTTGTCCGCCTACCTTCAAAGCACTGTACATGGGCGGAACCTGTAGGATCTTACCGCAAAAGCGGGGCAGGATCGCAAAAAATTCTTCACGGGTTGGAATTTGCTCCGAGGTTGTCAAGACCGTACCCGTGGTGTCCTCGGTATCGGTGGTCAATCCCAAACGCAGGAGCGCACGGTAGCGCTTGGCATCGTGGGAGAGATATTCGGAAGCTTTTGCCGCTCTGCCGACCAAAACCACCAAAACGCCGGTTGCCATGGGGTCGAGCGTACCCGTGTGTCCCACGCGCTTGGTGTGATAGAGCCTGCGGATTTTATTGACGACGTCGTGCGAGGTAACGCCTGCGTGCTTGTGAACGATCAAAACGCCGCTCGGTTCTTCCACCATAGCTGTTTGCCCTCCGTTCATTTGATCAAAATATGCTCCAAGGAGCGTTTTTGAACGTAGTGTACGTTATTTTCGCGGTAATAGGTCACACTGCCGTCTTCAGCCTCGTCGGTCAGCACCACCGTTTCGTCGGGCTTTCCAAGCGCCAAAACAAGCTGTGGATGCAGGTGAGGGGGAAGTGCAAGCGTTTGCGAAAGCTGATCGGGGGAGAAGGAGCCGATCATGCAACCGCCAAAGCCGTCGGCACAAGCGGCAAGCATAATGGTTTGCGCGCAAATTCCCACGTCCTTTTGAAAGGTATCGGCGTTGGCAATGACGTGCTCATCCGAGCAGATCACGATATAAGCCACCGGAGCGTGCCCGACGGGTGGAAGCTTACGATCCTTGATCTTACCGGCCCAACGCGTCTCTGCAAGAATGGCGGCGCACTCGGCATCACTGTCCGCAATGCGGTATTTGAGCATTTGCATATTGATGGAGGAGGGGGCATAGCGCGTACAATCTACCCAAGACTCCAATATTTCGTGAGGGATTTTTACGCCCTCGTCAAAGCTGCGGTAGCTTCGCGATGCTTTTATCAAGGCTTGAAACATTTGCTTTCTCCTATACGTTTATCAAAATCTGACCCAGGCGGAATAGATCACTTGACCGCGCTCCGAAAAGTTGCGCTCGTACTCGGTCATTACGTTGTCGGCAGCTTGCTCGGATGCGTGCAGGTCACGCGTTTGCCATTCAATGGTCAAGCCGAATTCGCGGAACTCCTCCAAGCTAAAGTCAAACAGACCCTCGTTATCGGTCTTGAACTTTAACATACCGTGCTCGCAAAGCACCGTGCGGTACAGCTCCAAAAATCCGCGATGCGTCAATCTGCGCTTTGCATAGCCCTTTTTCGGCCACGGATCGCTGAAATTCAAATACAGGCATTCAACCGAGTGAGGGGTAAACCATTCGGTCAAATTTCTGGCATCTCCGATCAAAAAACGGAGGTTGTCGGGGCGAGTCTCCTTGGCGTTCATCGCTTTTTCGAGTGCGAGGCACGCAACGTCCGAAACGCGCTCCATGGCAATAAAATTGCAATCGGGATTTTTAGCCGCCATTCCAACGGCAAAATCGCCCTTGCCGCAGCCGATCTCCAAATGAATGGGGCGTGCGGTGTTAAAATAGACCTGCGGATCTGTTGCGGGAACGCTGGGGTTTTCAATTAAGATCTCGGCACAAGCCGCAATTCTCTCGGCACCGTGCTTTTTTCTTCTCATTCTCATAACGGTATTATTCCTTTTATTAAAACTTCATGCAATATTATATCAAAAAAAATCTCAAAATGCAACTAAGTTCGCGTTTTTTTGCAGGATTTTTTTATTCGAATCTTGACTTTTTTACAAAAAAGAGTATAATGAAAGTGGACGCAAGCTTGGTATGGGTTGCAAAAGGTGCTTTTCAGAACGCAAAAAACGGCACTTTTGCGTGCCGTTTTTTTATGTTGTAGGGGGAATTAGTTTTTTGCGTTTTCTTCAAGATACTTTACAACATCGCCGATATTTACAAACTTGTAAATATCCTCGTCTTTGATCTCAACGCCGAATTTGTCCTCGCACAGCATGATCAAATCTGCAAGCTCGATCGAGTTGACGCCCAGGTCATTTGCCAGATCGGACTCCATCGTAATTTCGTCTGCGTCAAGCTGGAGCTCCTCCACGAGAATGCTTTTCAGTGTTTCAAACATGATACATATCCTCCATATAAATTTTCTTGTAAAACAAGCCGTGGTAAAACCACAAGTCATATTATACTTGAAAAATCTTATTTTGTCAAGTTCTTTTTTACAAAACCGCGTATTTTTTTGTTTTTCTGTGCAAAAAAACGGAAAAAAGCGCAAAATGTGAAAAAATCAGTTCAAAAAACGGAAAGGAGAAGGAACGCGTATGCAAATTTTTTACAATCGTCCGCTATCTCTTGCGTGCTGTTGCTTTGCGGCAGGCACCTTGGCGGCACTCTTTTTGCCACCCGTTTTACAATTGATCCTCATTGCCGTTTTTCTTCTTCTTTTCTTGGGCGGTATCGTTTTTTATTGCAGGCGTAAGCGTGCGGAGCTGTTACCAAAGCTGCTCATTCCGTTGGCGCTGCTGCTTGCCCTCAGCTCCTCCTACGGGTTCTTTCATATTCGTTACGCGCAATACCGCGACCTAATCGATCAAGCGTGTATCGTGGAGGGCACGGTGATCGAACGGCGGAACACAAAGCCTTATGAAAGCGTGATGGTGGCCCAGATCGATTCGATTAACGAAGAGCGTTGCCGCACGGATGTATATATCAAGTTTCCGTATGCAAGCGCCTTGCAGGTAGGAGATCGTTTTCGCATACGCGGAACTGTGACCGCCTTTAAAGCAGAGCACGGATACAACGAGGAGCAGTACGCGTTGGCTGACGGGGTACTGTTTTGCATCACTTGCGAGGATGCAAAGCAATGCAAGATTTTAGAGGAACAGCCCAATCTGCGCGTGACGCTTTCAAAATGGAACTTTACACTTTCGTTCTACCTGGAGCAATCGGTCAATGGGGAAGCAGGCAAGCTTGCATCGGCATTGTTGCTCGGTGCGCGCGATCATCTTTCCGATCAAACCACCCTCCAATTTCAGCGTGCG
>JAZQYE010000181.1:0-4942 GCA_045633385.1 Eubacteriales bacterium
CAAACGACACAGAGATTCCCTCTGACGTGCGTGAAAAGCTGTTGCGCTTTGGTCGTGCTGCCGTTGCGGTTGCTACCATGAGAGGTAAATCCTATTTGCAGATCGGTTCTATCTGCATGGGTATCGGCGGCTCCATCATCAACACCGATTTTATCGAGGATTATCTCGGTATGCGTGTGGAGTCGGTAGACGAGGTTGAGGTCATTCGTCGCATGACCGAGGGCATTTATGACAAGGCAGAGTACGAAAAAGCACTTGCATGGACCAAGGCGAACTGCATCGAGGGCTTTGACAAGAACCCCGAGGAGCTGCAAAAAACCAGAGAGCAAAAGGACGCCGATTGGGAATTTGTGGTTAAGATGATGGTCATTATTAAGGATCTGATGAACGGCAATCCCAATCTCCCTAAGGGCTGTGAGGAGGAGATGGTCGGTCATAACGCCATCGCCGCAGGCTTCCAGGGGCAGAGACAGTGGACCGACTTTTATCCCAACTGCGATTATCCCGAGTCTCTGCTCAACACCTCCTTTGACTGGAACGGCGCGCGTGAACCGTATATCCTCGCAACCGAAAACGACGTCCTCAACGGCCTTGGCATGCTGTTTATGAAGCTTTTGACCAACCGTGCACAAATGTTTGCCGACGTACGCACCTATTGGAGCGGCGAGGCAGTCAAGAGAGTGACCGGCTATGATATCGAGGGCAATGCAAAGGCTGCAAACGGCTTTATCCACCTGATCAACTCGGGTGCGTGCTGCCTGGATGCCAACGGCGAGGCAAAGGACGAGAACGGAAACGGCGTGATCAAGCCTTGGTACGAAGTAACCGAGGCAGATCAAAAGGCGATTCTTGAAAACTCCACCTGGAACTATGCCGATCTCGGTTACTTCCGCGGCGGCGGATATTCCTCTCGCTTTGTCACCAAGGCAGAAATGCCCATGACCATGATCCGTCTCAACCTTGTAAAAGGTCTTGGTCCCGTGGTGCAAATCGCCGAAGGTTGGTCGGTCAATCTCCCTGACGAGGTCACCGATACGCTTTGGAAGCGCACCGACTACACCTGGCCCTGCACGTGGTTTGCACCGCGTATCACGGGCAAGGGCGCGTTCAAGAGTGCGTACGACGTCATGAATCAATGGGGTGCAAATCACGGTGCAATTTCCTACGGTCACATTGGTGCCGACGTTATCACGCTTTGCTCCATGCTCCGCATTCCCGTTTGCATGCACAACGTAGAGGAGGAAAAGGTCTTCCGTCCCTCCGCTTGGAATGCATTCGGTCAGGATCTTGAGGGCGCAGATTACCGCGCTTGCGCAAACTTTGGTGCTCTTTATAAGAAGCTCTGATCGAAAACTTTGATCTAAAAATCGAATAACACTTGCAAAATCTCCGCTTTTCGTGTATAATAAACACAGATACACAGAAAGGCGGAGATTCTTATGAAGCACGTGGAAATTTATACCGACGGCGCGTGTCGCGGCAACCCCGGGCGCGGCGGTTGGGGTGCGGTGCTGGTCTATCAAGGGGTGGAGCGCGAGCTTTCGGGCGGCGACCCGATGACCACCAACAACCGCATGGAGCTGACGGCGGCAATCGAGGCTCTCGCGGCACTCAAAGAGCCATGCCACGTAACGCTGACCTCCGATTCCAAATATCTCGTGGACGCTATCACCCTCGGCTGGGCACGGGGCTGGAGAGCCAAAGGCTGGAAGAAAGCAGACCGCTCTCCTGCGCTTAATGCTGATCTTTGGGAAAAGCTCCTGCTGCTGTTGGAGACCCACGAGGTTACACTCGTATGGGTCAAAGGTCACGACGGTCATCCCTACAACGAGCGGTGTGATCGCCTTGCCACGGCGTATGCCGACAGCTTTTCGGCGGACGGTACTTGACAACGCGTTATTTGTGTGGTATAATAACCTCATCAATCAATTTTAGGAGGAATCCATTCATGACACAAAATGAATTCAATCCCGCGGCGCAAAGCCTTGCTAAGGCAGAAGGAATGTATAAGAACGCGCGCGTGTCGCTTTTGATGGTTGCGGCATTTTCCTTTATCAACATCATCACCATTTGCTTTGCCGATAGCTACTTTTTGTTCTCATCCTACGTTACGCAGCTGCTGAGCTATTTTGGTGCGTATTTCTACGTAGAAACGGGCGAGATCCTGTTTTACATCGTGTTTGCGGTTTTGGCATTGGTATCGGTTATTCCGTATCTGGTTTGCTGGATCTTTTCCAAAAAGCATCAGGCACCCATGGTTATTGCGTTGGTACTTTTTTCGCTGGATACGGCATTCATGCTGTTTGATATCATCGGATATTTTGACTTTTCCATGATCCTTGACGTTGTATTCCATGCATACGTCATCTATTCCTTGGCAACGGGCGTTAAGTTTGGTAAGCAGCGCAAGGTGCTGGCGGCAGAGCTCGCCGCCCAAAAGGAGGCTGAAGCGGCAACCGCCTCGGTTATGGAGAACGCGGAAAACGGTGACGTCGTGTTGGAGGAGTCCCCCATGGCGCAGGAAAAGCGCGCGCTGACCTTTGTGCGCAAGAAGGGCTTTTACGGCTGTGCAGTGGCGTACAACATCTACGTAGATAACGAGGTGGTGGCAACCATTCGCAATGGCGAGACCGTGAACGTTACGGTCAACGGGCTTGCGCATCAGTTGGCGATCAATACCCCTGCAGGTGCGTACAGCAACGTGATCGAGTTGGAGGAAGGCAGATCTCCCAAGAGCTTCCGTATCAGTGGCAAGCTTGCGGCAAACGAATGCTTGAAGCTGGAGGAGTTGGAACCGTTTTCGGATACGGTCTGATCTATCAAAATAAGAGCTGAATGAAGGCTGTTGTTGTTTTCATTCAGCTCTTATTTTTATTTTGTAGCAGAAAAGGTTTTTGCGGCGGCGATGAGGGAGTAATTTTTAGAACCGATGGAGATGCTTTCCCATTGCTCGGGGGAGCCGGTGTAATAGACGTGGGAGAGGTAGGCGCAGTTGTAAAACGCCATTTCCATGATCTCGGTGGTTACAACACTGAGGGTGACCGCGTTGCCTGCTCGCATGGGAGGATAGAGGAGCAGGGCGCGACCGTCGGAGGTGTAGAGAATGCCGTCAACGTCACAATACTCCTCGTTTTGGTCGCTGACCGAGATATAGACCAAGTTGGGGCAGTTTGCAAAGGCGAGTGCGCCGATAAAATCGACGGAGGCAGGGATCTGTACGGCGTTGATCTGTACGCAACCGTAAAGAGCACGCGCGGAGACAGAGGTCACGCGGTCGCCGGCAGGGGAGTATTCGGGAATGACCACACAGGCGTCGATGCAGGTGCCAATACCGATGAGGGTACAGGTGCCGTCTCCGCTTGAGGCAAAGGCAAGCCCGTTGCCAAGCTCGGCGGGGGCTTTTTCTTCCTCAGGCGGCAGAGTGGTAGTCACTATGTCGGGGAGCACAACGGTGGGGAGCGTTTCGCTTTCGGTGCGTGTGTCGGTGTCGTCGTAGGAGGGGCGCTCCTGCGAGACGTCGCCGCGTAAATAGGTCATGCAAAGTAAGATCACCGTCAGGGCAAGAGCTGTGGCAAACACCACGGCAAGAATCATCATAAATGCTTGTGTCATAGGCGTTTTCATGGGTACGTCCTTTCTTTTTTTATGGTTGGGTATCAGCATTATGACACATTTTGCGCAACAAGTCAAGAAAAACCGTGATACAAAAACAGACGCAAAGCTACCGCAACAAACAAAAACACGCCCCAAGAGAGCCGTATCCTGCCGTAAAAAAGCACATTTTTGTACTTTGGCACGAACATTTTTTGCAAACCGGATACGAGTTTCTTGACAAAACCGATATTTTTTTGTATAATAAGAGTGACAACGAGCAAAGGGGGGATAGCAATGTATGAGGAAATCATACAGACGCTGATATTTTCAAGGGTCATACGTATGATCTTTATAGGGATTCTTGGTTGTGCCCTTGCTATTTCTTCGTATTTGCTTCTGAAGCATTTTACCAAGCAGAAAAAGCAGGTGAAAGGCAAAAGGAAACATGATGAGAAGAAAAGACAGCAGAAAGAAAAGAACGAGAGATTTATTGTCGCTGTTTTGATAGGAGTTCTTTCTGCTTTCCTGATTTGCACGGATTTGTACGATTGTCTATCTCTGCGAGAGGATATGATAACCGAAAATTATGCTACCTACGTAGGCGAATTTCAGTGCTACGAGCATCGATACAAAGGGGGAAGCAAATTTTACGTTCAATGGGAAAATGCGGACGGCAAAACAGTAGGGGTAGAGTACGACTTTTCCATTGATGAGTTCCACGAGGGTGGCAAAAGTCTGGAAGAAGGCTACTACAATGGAACGATCGTATATTCTCCAAGAGGTGAGGTGCTTCTTTGGTGGGATGCCGGTCGAATAAAAAACAGATAAACGGAGAGTATGATGAAGATTGCCGATATTGAGATCAAAAACGGAATATGCTTGGCTCCCTTGGCGGGAGTGAGTGACCGTACCTTTCGCGCCATGGCGCGGCGGTTTGGTGCGGAGTACACCGTGAGCGAAATGGTGTCGGCAAAGGCGCTGTGCTACGAGCAGCTTTGTAAGCGTCCCGTTACCGCCGAGCGTACCAAAACCGCACCTTTGGCGGCGGTGATGCGCGAGGAGCTTCCCATGGCGGTACAGCTCTTTGGAGCCGAGCCGGAGTTTGTTGCGCGCGCGGCGGCACTGTTGGAGAGCAACGATTATCGCGGATGCATCAGCGAGGTGCCTCCCCCGGTTATCGATATCAACATGGGCTGTCCCATGGCAAAAATCGTTGGAAACGGCGAGGGGAGTGCCTTGATGAAGGATCCCAAGCTTGCCGCCGAGATCGTGCGGCAAACGGTCAAGGCTGTCAAAATTCCCGTCACGGTCAAAATCCGCGCGGGCTGGGATGATTGCAGCATCAATG
>JAZQYE010000182.1:0-14947 GCA_045633385.1 Eubacteriales bacterium
CAGAACCCTATCCGCTTTAGCGGTTACGGGCGCGTTTGCGCAAGCAAAGGCGCTATCGAGCGTAGCGAGATATGTTCAACTGTCCCGTTTCCCCATCCGACTTTAACCTACCTGCTCTTTTTTGCGCGGAACGGGCAGGCAAGAACCCTACCCGCTTTTGCGGGTACGGGCGTGTTTGCGTTTACACAGACAGTTGTTCCTTTGTCTGTGCGCCCGTTCCTCTCTGCGCCTTCTTTCATTATTTCTGTATTATTCGACAAAACCAAGATTTTTCCAAATTTTCTCTTGACTTTTCCAAAATCTTTTGCTATAATAGTTGCAAGCGAAACTGTTGCACTTGCAACTATTATAAAATGAGGTTTGATATGTCAAAATTTATGAAGATGCTGAATAACATCAGCCGCTCTCAAGCGATCTATCGGCACAGCAGGATATCCGCCGAGGATCTGCAACCGGGGCATTACGCCTTTGCTCTGGCGATCTGCCGCGAACCCGGTCGCTCGCAGGAGGAGCTTGCGCGTGAGCTTTGCATCAACAAAAGCACCGTTGCAAGAAATTTGACCGTTTTGGAAGAAAAGGGCTACATCTACCGCACACCACTCCCCAACGACAAGCGGCAATTCTCGGTCTTCCCCACCGAAAAAATGCTGGCTGTACTCCCCGAGATCAAGCAGGCATCCACCGAGTGGATCACACTCCTCTCCGAGGGCATTCCCGAAGCGGAGCTCGCCATATTTGACGCGGTGCTGGAGCGCATGCAAGCTCGTGCAAGAGAGATTATTGAAAAGCAGGAGGAAACCAAATGAAGTGGTTTTTAAAATATTTGAGTCCTCTGCGCGCTCGAATTGCGGCAGGTACCACGGTCAAGATCATCGGCACGCTCGCCGAGCTCATGATTCCCTTTTTGCTCAGCTATATATTGGAAAACGTCATTAAGCACAACAACATCGGATTGATCATACTGTACGGAGCCCTGATGACGGTTTGCGCTATTATCGCTTGCCTTGGCAACATCATTGCCAACCGCATGGCGGCAAAAACGACCATGATCTTTTCCACAAACATGAGGCGGGATCTCTTTTCCAAAACACTCCATCTGTCAGCGAGAAGCACCGACCACTTTACCATTCCTTCCCTTGAATCGCGCATCACCTCCGACACCTATAACGTACAAAACTTTATCGGTATGATGCAAAGAATGGGTATTCGTGCGCCGATCCTTTTACTTGGCGGAACGGCGATCACTATGCTGATGGATCGAAAGCTGGCACTTGTGATGCTGGCGACTCTGCCCCTCATTTTTATCGTCGTTTACAGCATCTCCCGTATGGGTGTTCCGCTTTACACCAAGGTTCAACAATCGGTTGACGGAATGGTACGCGTGGTACGTGAAGATGCACAAGGCATTCGCGTGATCAAGGCACTTTCCAAGGTAGATTACGAAAACGAGCGTTACGACAAAGCCAACATGACGTTGCGCAAAAACGAGACTCGCGCAGGTGTGATCATGGGCGTGGTCAACCCCATTATGACGCTGTTGATGAATATGGGCATTGTTGCCGTTATTGCCGTCAGCGCGTATTTTGTAGCAAACGGAACCTCCTCGGCAACTACAGTCATTGCCTTTATGCAGTACTTTACGCTCATCTCTATGGCAATGATGTCGCTTTCCCGTATGTTCGTCATGTACACCAAGTGCGCCGCATCGGCAAACCGCATTGCGCTGGTCATGGATTGCGTCGGTGAGCTGACCCCCTGCGAGGACGACGGCAAGGGAGATCCATCCCAACACGTCAGCTTTGAGAACGTCTGCTTTTCTTATCACGGCAAAAAAGACAATCTCAAAAACATCTCCTTCTCGCTCAAGCGCGGCGAAACGCTCGGCATTATTGGTGCCACGGGTAGCGGAAAATCCACCATTCTGCGCCTTTTGATGCGCTTTTACGATACCGATACGGGAACGGTACGTATCAACGGCCGCGACGTGCGCTCCTACACTCCCGAGGAGCTGACAGCCATGTTTGGCGTGGTGTTCCAAAACGACTTTATTTACGCGGATACCATTGAGGAAAACATCCGCTTTGGCCGTGACATTTCAAATGAGGCGATCGTGGCGGCGGCAAAGCTGGCGCAGGCACATGATTTTATCACCTCCTTTGCCGACGGCTACTCTCACCCCGGTTCCACCGGCGGCACCAGTCTTTCGGGCGGTCAGCGCCAGCGTGTTCTCATCGCGCGCGCCCTTGCGGCAAACCCCGAAATTTTGATTTTGGACGACTCCTCCTCGGCGCTTGATTACAAGACCGATGCCAATTTGCGTACTGCTCTTGCAAGTGCGCTTCCACATTCCACCGTAATTACCGTTGCACAGCGTGTCAGTTCGATCAAGCATTGCGACTTGATCCTCGTCATTGAGGAAGGCGAGATCATTGGATGCGGCAAGCACGAGGAGCTGATCAAGAGCTGTGCCGCCTACAAAGAGATCAGCGATTCGCAGATGGGAGGTGCTTTTCTTGACTGATCAAAACATGCCAACCAAAACGAAAAAAGAAAAGAGAGGCATCTTTTTCCGCTTGAGCAAATACGTTTTGCGCCAATGGCCGCTGTTCATTTTTGCGCTCATTCTGACGCTCGGTTCCAATCAGCTCTCCTTGCTCGGCCCCAAGTATTCGGGTGCCGCAATTGACGGCATTGAGCTGGAGAGCGGCGTAGATTTTGCCGTTGTTTGGGAGAACGTTATTCTGATGATCGGCTGTTACGTCGTCTCCGCCCTGCTTTCTTACGTGCTCTCGGTAGTTATGATCCATTTGAGCCAACGTATCATTTACAAAATGCGCAAGCAGGTATTTGAAAAGCTGACCACCCTACCCGTCGGGTATTTTGACACCCACGCAACAGGCGACATCATCAGCCACCTTTCCTACGATATCGACACCATCAACAGCACACTCTCGCACGACCTGATACAGGTCATGACAAGCCTTTACACCGTTATCGGCTCGCTCATCTTTATGTGGAACATCTCCAAACCGATGATCCTGATCTTTGCCATTACCGTTCCCGTATCCGTTCTGTTTACGCGCTACCGCTCCAAGGTAGTTCGCCCTCTGTTCCGTCAGCGCGCCAAAAAATACGGTGAATTGAACGGATACGCAGAGGAGATGCTGACGGGCTCGCGCACCATTTCGGCATACGGCAGACAAGAGGTGATTTCCGATCGCTTCAACAAGATCAACGATGAGGCAATGTCGGCGTTCTATCAAGCGGAATACCATAGTGCCCTGCTCTTTCCCACCATCAACTTTATCAATAACTTTTCGCTCACGCTGGTTGCCGTAATGGGTGGTATTTTGTATATGTACTCGCAAAACGGCACGTTTTTGGAGGCTTCCATCTTTTTCATCACCTTGGGCGGCGTGGCACAATTCGTGCAGTATTCCAGAAAATTTGCAGGCCCCATCAACGAGTTCTCCAATATTCTGCATGAGTTCCAATCGGCATTCTCTGCCGCTGAGCGCGTGTTTGCCATTTTGGACGAAAAGCCCGAAAAGGAGGACGCCCCCGACGCCAAGGACTTTACCGAGGTTTTGGGCGACGTTACGCTGGAGAACGTCACCTTTGGTTATACCGAGGACAAGATCATTTTGAAAAACGTATCGGTCAACGCCCAAAAGGGACAAACAGTTGCCATTGTAGGCCCTACGGGTGCTGGCAAGACGACCATCATCAATTTACTGATGCGCTTTTATGACCAGCAAAGCGGTGAGATCCGCATCGACGGCATTCCCTCGATCGAGCTCAAACGCAAGGATCTGCGACTTGCCTTTACCATGGTCTTGCAGGACACCTGGCTCTTTTACGGCACAATATACGAAAACATCGTTTACGGCAGAGAGGACGCCACCCACGAGGACGTTTATGCCGCGGCACGGTCTGCCAAGATCGCCTCGTACATTGAGAGCCTGCCCGACGGCTATGACACCGTGCTCTCCGACGACGGTGTCAACATCTCCAAGGGCCAAAAGCAGTTGATCACCATTGCGCGCGCATTCCTTTCCAACGCCCCCATTCTGATCTTGGACGAGGCGACCTCCAACGTCGATTCACGCACCGAGATACAGATCCAAACCGCTATGACCGAATTGATGCAGAACAAGACCTGCTTTATCATTGCGCACCGCCTTTCCACCATTCAAAATGCCGATACCATTCTCGTGGTAAAGGACGGCACCATCATTGAACAAGGAAACCACGCGCAACTCATCGCGCAGGGCGGCTTCTATCACTCCTTGTATCACTCTCAATTCCATTAAAGAATAAACAAAAGCCGTGCGGCACAGCGAATTTCGCTGTGCCGCTCGGCTTTTGTGCTTACAATATTTCTCAATCGATGTTTCCAATTTGAACGCTGACCTGCGCATCTGTCAGCTTTGCGGCTTCGTTCAAGATGGTTTGGCGAAGCTGCTCGGTGGCAGCCTGTGCCGCAAGCTCCAGGTCGTAACGGCTGACGTCCATGTCGCACTCCTCCATATCAAGGCATGCGTCAATGGTAAACACGTCACCGTCCAAGCGCACCATATAGCTGATCGTTGCGCCGTCTTGCAAACTCTCTTTGCCGGAATAACGCTCGGTCAATTCAAACAGCCTGACCCACTCCTGGCTTTTTTGGTGCTGTGCGTATTGGCTGTTGACCCATCCGCCCCTTTGACCGCCTCTGCCGATGATCAAGATCAGCAAAACGGCAACGCCAACGGAAATGACGATAGCACCCGTGAATTCCGGATATTGATTGATCAACAAACCGCCTGCCGCAATTGTCAAAACGATCAACAAAACTTTGATAAACTTTTTCATAAAAACCTCCCCAAATCAGCTATTACACGTCAAACGCAGGTATTACGCGCAGTAAAACGAACGTTGTAACGCTTACAGTATATCATAAATTTTCCATGCTGTCAATAGCAACCATTATATTTGCTACCATTGAAAACCCGCATATTAAAGTTTGTTTTTTTGCTGTAAAACTTGACTTTTCAAAGCTTTCGTGCTATACTGTATAGAACAACGCACCAAAAGCATCTGTTTTAGGAGGTACCCCATGAAAAAACACGTTTTATTTGCATTGATCCTGCTTCTTGCCCTCGTTTTGGCAGGATGCGGAGACGAGCCCTGCCAGCACAGCTATGACCCCAAGGGCTTTTGCGACCTCTGCGGCGACAAAGCACCTGATTTCGGTGACCGCTCCATCCAACACGGTCCGTTCACCCTGCAACCCAGCGCAGAGGGATATCGCATCATCGCCTTTGATCAATCCAAGCTCGATGGCGTTGAGGTATTGATTCCCTCTACCATAGACGGCACCCCCGTCGTTGCTATTTACTCGGAGGGTGAAAAGGGCGCATTCGAGGGAGCAGACCGAATCGAGTCGGTCATCATTCCCGAAAGCGTGACTTCCATTCGCGCTAACTCCTTTAAGGGCTGTACCGCTCTCAAAAAAATTTCTTCCCACAACTTTGCCGGCTTTACCTCTTGGTTCGATTACAATTTGCCGCAAAGCCTGACCGAGATCGTGATCGCAGGCGGAACCTACGTCGGCCCCGAGCAATTCAAGAATTGTGAATTTATCCAATCCGTTACCATTCCCGCATCGGTTACAAGCGTTGGATTTTATGCGTTTGAGGGTTGCACGCAATTGCAAAAAATCTATTACAACGGCACGCTTGCAAATTGGTGCGGCATCGAGTTTGAATTTTCGACCTCTCACCCCATGCAATATGCAACCGAGTTTTACCTTTTGGAAAACGGTGAATACACGCTCCTTACCAACGCGGTAATTTCGGAGGGCGCAAAAGAGATCAAGCAATATGCTTTCTTCAATTTCAACTTTGAATCTATTATCTTGCCCCAAAGCCTTGAAACGATTGGAAACGACGCCTTTGACGGCTGTAACGAATTGAAGACGGTATGGTATGAGGGATCGGCAATCGATTTTATGAACGTTTCCATCTCGTCATCCTCCAACCATTGCCTGACGGAGGCCGCGACGTATTACTACGATGAAGAAAGCACCGTTTTTGACTATTTGAGTGGAAAGATCACCTGGCATTACAACGACCAAAATCAACCCGAGCTGTGGTCGTTTAACGTCACCGACACCGTTAGCGGAAAAACCTACGCCTACGAAAGCACGCAGGTCGTTGTATCCGACGAATATTGGAGCATGCTGCAACAGGCAAAAGCACAAGGCATGCTGGATCAGGTTCTGGACGCGGAAACGCTTTCCATTTACAACAACAGCATTGATAAAGAAAGCTTCCAGATCGGTTTGCGCAACAACTTCCAAAACGCATATCTCAACAAGCTGACGGTCAAGTTTGCCGACGGAAAGGTTGCACAGTATCTCGATCAGCAGACAACCTCGATTCCCCTGGAATACGTTGAGGTTGACAGCTCCAACGTTTATTATACGTTGAGTGAAAAGCTGGCTTATACGATCACAGACGGAAAGATTTGCGAGGATCTCTCCAACGAATACGTAACCGTTATTCACTTTTATCAACAAATCGCATAATCAAAAAGGGGCTGTATCAAGCAAATCGATACAGCCCCTTCGTTATATTCTTCATCCAAGCATTAAAGGGTTCCTCGCTCAAACGCCATTGCTCTGCCAATCGGCTCGGTTGCAACAATCACACCCAATTTTTCCAGCACATGTGCGGCAGAATACGCATCTCTGCCTCGCAAACCCGTCAGGCGTGAAAGATCCTTGACAGTAAAGTGCGTGGGCAGGTCGGTTGGAAGCAAGCAGGCAAAATCCTTGGGATCGGAAAACTCGATCTCTCCCAAAAGCGACAGCGGCATTCGCTCGTACAAACGCGCACCGCGCTTGCGGTCATCGCGCCGACCGCTCAACGTGCGAAAATCCTCTTCTTCGATCATCAGCAATCGAAAGCGCAACCGCTCGTTACCAAGATAAGGTAACAAACAATAAAGTTCTGGCAACAAATGGCAGGCTCGCTCCCGTTTTGGGGAACGCTTGCGCGGCGAGACCTCTCCCGTTTGCGGATCGATCCACCGCACCCATCGCTCAACCGAAATAGGATGCACCACCGTAACTGAGTACGCGGTGTGCTCCACGTAGTGTGCGATCTTTTTCTTCATGGGATAAAACGCACCCGTTTGCACCTCGTACACGTCGTTTCCGATCCGCACGTCGGCAACGTAGCCCGTATCGCGTACCCCCACCTCGTGCAGGTCGTGATCCGCGCACAGATATTGCTTGATCACGGCGTGCATTCGTTTTTCGCCCAGCGTTCCAATGCCTTCCTCGCCGTTGGAACGCGCATGCTCCGCCGCCTCGCGGCAAAGTCGATCAAAGCGAGCCTTGGCGGCATCCGAAGCACCGTAGGAAACGTCGCAATATTTGACTGCCATATCTCGCTCCTTTCCATCATCTTTGATGCAAGCAGTTGCTCAATCGGCAAGCTTTGGCTGTATCAGCACCACGGCAACGTCGTTGACGTTGGTTCCCGTAGGGCCCGTCATCACCAATCCATCTACCGCTTGCAATGCGTGATATGCATCGTTATTTGCCAGCATAGCAGAAAGAGACAACCCCTGCGTCTCCAGTCGTGCCTTGGTCATCCCGTCCGCAAAGCCGCCTGCGGCATCAGTAGGGCCGTCGGTCCCGTCGGAGCCGACCGATATCACCGCCGCATTTTTGACCCCCGCAAGCAATTGTGCCGCCGCGAGTGCAAGCTCTTGATTTCTGCCACCGAGTCCGTTTCCGCACAGATGCACGACGGTTTCACCGCCTGCAATAAACGCTAATGGCTCGGTCGTATCCAAATGTGTCAGGGCGACAGACGCAAGGAATTTCCCCGCTTCCGACGCCTCACAGGAAAGCTGATCACTCAAAAGCAAGGTGCGGTAGCCCAATCGCTCCGCCTCCCTTGCGGCATGGGCGCAAAGCTCGCGTACGCTACCGCCGATCTCGTTGGTCACGTTCTCCAACTGTTTGGGCGTTTCACGCCCCAACAGCGCGCGCATCTCCGCGCTCAGCGACAAGCCGTAAGCATCTGCAATTTCCAACGCCTGTGCGCATGTCGTCATATCGGGAGCAGAAGGCCCCGATGCAATGGTATCGATGCGGTCGCCCAACACATCGGAGAGCAGGATCGAAAACACCTGCGCAGGTGCGCAATGCAAAGCAAATCTTCCACCCTTGACGTTGGAAAGATGCTTGCGCACGGTGTTGACCTCGTCGATGGATGCACCCGATGCCAAAAGCGCACGGTTGATTTGTTGCAGGGTGTTGGCATCGCAATCTGTGCTCTCAAACAAGGCAGAGCCGCCGCCCGACACCAAAAAGAGAACCAGATCGTCTTTTTTCAAATTTTTCGTCAGCTCCAAAGCCTCTTTCGTTGCTTGCAACGTGTTTTCGTCCGGCACGGGGTGACCTGCTTCCAATATGCGCATACGGGGCAGATTGCCGCGTGCATGACCGTATTTTGTGATCACGACCCCTTCGTCAATGCGATCTCCCAACGCCTCGCTCGCCGCCTCTGCCATAGTCCAAGCGGCTTTTCCAATTGCCACCACCACGATCCTGCCGCTGACCTGCGGCATTTTTTGCAAAGCGCGTAAAACGGCCTCCGTGGGCATGCAAGCGTCGATCGCCACCCGACAGATACGCTCGGCATCCTCTCTGAAGGTGTGCACTTAATTCTCCTCCAAAAGCTGAACAACGTCAAAATCGACCGAATAGACTACCTTTGCCGCACCTTGAATGGGGAGCGGTATTTTAGATGCCACACGGCGCGTGCCGCCCGGCTCCAAGCCGTCCAGCACCCACTCGCTTCCGCCGCCCAGAATCTTGTTTTCCTTGCTCAAAAACTGATAGTGCAGAGTCATAGAGCGAAGCGGAACGTCGTATTTTCCTGTCATAGTGCCAAAAAATTGCATTTCGGACTCCGATCTCGTCAGGCGCAGGTCGGAGAGCGCAATATGCTTCATGATAGGCGTTTGGAGCTTGATATGTCCCGCCGCCTTTGCCACCGCGCTGATGCTTGCAACGGCGTTACCGCGGATCTTGCGTGTCACACCGTAATGATATACCGCACCGGGGTCAAGCGACTCCAGCTGATCGCCGATCACGGTGATCACGTTGCCGTCGCGATCTTTCAAAGTAATGTCGATCTGAATGCCTCGCGCCATACGGTCGGCGTTGGGGTTTTCAATGTCAACACCAAGCGAGAGCGGATAGCTGTCCTGTTCTCTTTTTCCCGCACTGCCGCCCAAAGCGCGCACCTTTAAGGGGAGCGGATCGGGGTCCGGCTCGGCAGTCAGATCGTCCAGCATATTGCGGAAGGATTCGTAATAGCACCACGTATAGGTGGCATCCGGATTGCGATCCTCCATATAAGCAAACTCCATCATGCAGACCGTAAACAAGCGCAGATATTGCATGACGTCGCTCACCTGCTCCGCATCAATGCCGAGTGCCAACACCGTGGACCAGTACGATCCGTCCAATGCAGAAAAGCGGTTGCCGTAGCGTTGCGCATAGGAGCGGTACTCCTTGCCTCCGCGATTGCGAAAGGCATCGATCATGGAATTGATCAGCTCGGGAGACAATACACCTCCGCAAGCGTGACGGTAAAAATTCTCTGCCGTTTCCGCCTCCCAGCCCTGCGTTTGCGCCTCGGAAAGAAGGGCAAACGAAAACTGCTCGTACATATTCAGATCCCCCACCAAGGAGCACAGATCGATCTGCTTTTCCTTGTGGATCACAAACGGGGTGGAAAGAAAATCCGCCATATCGCGCATAACCTCTCCTATTCCCTTACCTACCGCATTTTGAAATTCTGTTTCCATTTGGTAATACCGCCCTTTCGTTCCTTTTGGAGTCCGTTTTTTTTGGTAATTTGTGCAAAAATAGCGCGAACCCCTTGCAATTTATAAAAAAAGTAGTATAATTATATATATTATACATCATATATCGAGGTTTGACAAGTCCTTTTTTTACCTTCTTGTAAAAAAGAACTGCAAAACGTTTTTGAACCCCTTGTGGAAAGGAAGTCCGCATGTATCGCATTTTAGAAAAAAAGAATTTGAATTCAGCCGTTACGCTCATGCGCATCGAAGCGCCTGCCGTTGCAAAAAAGGCACAGCCCGGTCAGTTCGTGATTTTGCGCGTAAACGCCGAGGGTGAGCGCATTCCGCTCACCATTGCCGATTGCAACCGCGAAAAAGGCAGCGTCACCATTATATTCCAAAAGATAGGTGCTACCACCGAGCTTTTGGGACACTTAAAAAGAGGAGACCACCTGCAGGATTTTGTAGGCCCTTTGGGCAACCCCACCAAAACCGAGGGGCTGAAAAAGGTAGCCGTAGTTGGCGGCGGCGTGGGCTGTGCCATTGCATACCCCGTTGCAAAAAAGTTGTTTGAGAGCGGTGCAGAGGTGCACAACATCATCGGCTTCCGCACACGCAGTCTTGCTATTTTGGAGTCCGAGTTCAAGGCGCACTCCACCCGCTACATTCGCATGTCCGACGACGGCACGTGGGGCGAGCAAGGTCTTGTAACCGATGCGTTGCGCCGACTGATCGAATCGGGCGAATCCTACGACAAGGTCATTACCATTGGCCCCTTGCCCATGATGAAATACGTTTGCCTTTTGACCAAGGAATACGGCATTCCCACCGTTGCATCGATGAATCCCATTATGATCGACGGCACGGGTATGTGCGGCGGTTGTCGCTTGACCGTAGGCGGTGAGACAAAATTCGCCTGCGTGGATGGCCCCGAATTTGACGGTCACCTCATCGATTTTGACGAAGCCATCGCGCGTTCCTCCATGTATCGCCAACACGAGCGTGAGGCACACGAGCAAGTGTGCAATCTGTTTCGCAAGGAGGTCAACTGATCATGGCAAATCTATCGTTGAGAAAAATTCCCATGCCCGAGCAACATCCTCTGACGCGCTCGCATAACTTTGACGAGGTCACCCTCGGATACACCGCCGAAATGGCAATTGAAGAAGCCGACCGTTGCCTCAACTGCAAGGATAAGCCCTGCACCACGGCATGCCCTGTGGGTATTTCGATCCCAAGCTTTATTCAAAAAGTGAAGGTAGGCGAATTTGAAGAGGCTTACCGCATCATCACCGAGGCAAGCAGTCTGCCTGCCATCTGCGGTCGCGTATGCCCCCAAGAAACGCAATGTGAGGGCAAATGCGTGCGCGGCGTAAAGGGTGAGCCGGTTGCAATCGGTCGCTTGGAGCGCTTTGTAGCAGATCACCACAACAATCACGTCAAAACTGTTCCCGATTCCCCCCAGCAAAACGGCTACCGCGTTGCCGTGATCGGCTCGGGGCCCGCAGGTCTTGCTTGCGCAGGCGACCTTGCCAAAAAAGGCTACGCCGTTACCGTTTTGGAGGCGTTACATACAGCAGGCGGCGTTTTGGTATATGGCATTCCCGAATTCCGTTTGCCCAAGGAGATCGTAGCCAAGGAGATCAAATCTCTGGAGGCTTTGGGCGTTCGCTTCGCACTCAACACCGTAGTCGGAAAGACCGTATCGATAGACGAGTTGCTCGGCGAAGAGGGCTTTGATGCCGTGTTTATCGGAACCGGTGCAGGACTCCCCCGCTTTATGGGCATTCCGGGAGAGAACCTCAAGGGCGTGTATTCGGCAAACGAATTTTTAACGCGCGTCAATTTGATGAAGGCATATCGCGACGAAAGCGCAACGCCCGTACAGCGCGCACATAGCGTAGCGGTCATCGGTGGCGGAAACGTCGCTATGGACGCCGCAAGATGTGCATTGCGCTTGGGAGCCGACGAGGTATCTATCGTTTACCGTCGCTCCTTGGAGGAGCTCCCCGCACGCGCAGAGGAGATCGAGCACGCCATGGAAGAGGGCGTACAGTTCCGCCTGTTGACCAACCCCGTGGAGATCCTCTCCGACGAAAACGGATTTGCCAGCGGCTTGCGTTGCGTAAAAATGCAGCTTGGCGAGCCCGATGCCTCCGGCAGACGCTCCCCCGTTGAGATCCCCGATTCCGAATGTATCATCAACTGCGAGAGCGTGATCATCGCCATCGGTACCTCTCCCAATCCCCTCATCCGTCAATCCACGCCCGATTTGGAATTCAACCGCAAGGGCGGCATTGTGGTCACCGAGGAAACGGGAAAGACCAACAAGAACGGCGTTTGGGCAGGCGGCGACACCGTAACGGGTGCCGCAACCGTCATTCTCGCCATGGGTGCCGGCAAAACCGCCGCCGCTGACATCGATGCAAAATTGAAGAATTTATAAAAGCTTGGGGCTGATTCATTTGAATCAGCCCCTTTTTGATTTTGATATGAAACTGCTTTATGGTAGCTACACCAACACTCTCTTTTTTTGCATTTTCATTTAGTGCTTCAAAAGTTTTTGGAGGTGTCGGAACCTTTTTTTAAAGTTCCGACAAAAAAACACAAAACCGTTAAATTTGAGCTACGCCCGTTTCGTAAGCGGCTTTGATCACGGCATCGGCAACGACGCGTGCCACGCGCTTATCAAGTGCGGGAGCGATGATGTTATCCTCATTGAGATCCTCGGGTGCGATCAGCTCTGCCAGCGCATAGGAGGTTGCAACCTTCATCTCCTCGTTGATGCAACGCGCACGGCAATCGAGCGCACCGCGGAAGATACCGGGAAATGCAAGCACGTTGTTGATCTGATTGGGAAAATCGGAGCGTCCCGTTCCCACCACGCGCGCGCCTGCTCTCTTGGCGGCGTCGGGCATGATCTCGGGTGTGGGGTTTGCCATAGGAAACACGATCGCATCGGATGCCATCGAGCGAACCATCTCCTCACTGACCACTCCGGGTGCGGAAACGCCGATAAAGACGTCGGCACCACGCATTGCATCAGCAAGAGAGCCCTGCATCAGCTCGTGGTTGGTCAGCTCCGCGATCTCGGCGTGTGCGGAGTTCAATCCCTCCATGCCGCGGCAAATGATGCCAAAGCGATCGACCATGGTCAAATGCTTCACGCCTACGTTCAACAAATGCTTGCCAATGGCACAGCCTGCACTACCCGCACCGTTGATGACAATCTTGACCTCGTCCATGCGTTTGTCAACGACCTTGAGCGCGTTGATGAGTGCCGCCGCGACCACGATCGCCGTACCGTGCTGATCGTCGTGGAACACGGGAATGTCACAGATCTCCTTGAGTCGGCGTTCCACCTCAAAACAGCGAGGCGCGGAAATATCCTCTAAATTGATGCCGCCAAAGCTGCCCGAAAGCAAATAGATGGTGCGTACCAGCTCGTCCACGTCCTTGGTGCGAATGCAAAGCGGAAAGGCATCCACGTCCGCAAACTCCTTAAACAGCGCACACTTGCCCTCCATCACGGGCATACCCGCCTCGGGTCCGATATCGCCCAAGCCGAGGATCGCCGTTCCGTCGGTGATCACCGCCACCAAATTGGCGCGGCGCGTCAGCTCAAACGACTTTTCGGGATGCTTTTGGATCTCCAAGCAGGGCTCGGCAACGCCGGGCGTATAAGCCAGGGAAAGATCGCGGCGGTCGTTGACCTCGCAACGGGATACGACCTCGATCTTGCCCTTCCATTCATAGTGTTTTTGCAACGATTCTTCTCTGATATTGCTCATGGTAATCTCCTTTATCTCGTCGGCTCAACCATGCCGACTCCAAAAATTCATGGTTTCATATTGCTCGTACAAGCGCGGATGCGCCTCGGGAGCGCGGTACGCCACAAACGTCAGCGCGATCATAATGCCGATCCCCACAGCGATCAGCACCGCCACCAGCGTTACGGTCAGATTTGCACCAAACTCGGCGTCACGGTATTGAGCAAAAGTAAACCATGCCCGTCCGCTCGCATCGGTCAGGGCATAGATCTCGCAGGTCTCATCCACAAGCACCGTCACGCGCGAGCCGATAAGAGAATGCCAATCCTTCCCCTCGCCAAGCTCGGTATAAACGGCGTAACGTTCCCCTGCTCCGTCGTACAAAAAGATAAAATCCTCCGTCTCGACGGTTGCGACCGTAAAACCGACTTTTGTAAGATCGTCCTCTTGCTTGAGCAGCTCTGTCATACCAACGGCGGCAAATGCACCTGTCAAAAGGCAGACTAAGGACAGCACCAGCAAAAACAGCGTGAGCTGTATGGGACGGGAGCAATTGCCCCAATAAAGGCGCGAGTGACTGACCCCCGACCTTTGCACCGAGCGGCTTTTTTTCAAGCGGCGCAGCAGGTGCGAAAAGCGGTCATCCACCTCGTCCTCCACGCGCAAGCGCAATCGCTTGCCGTTTGTCAAATAAAGATGTACGTAGTACTGATTTTGTCGATAAGATTCGATCTCGGTAAAATCATAGGTTTTGGAAATACCGAAAAAATTGCGCACGGTCAGGCTGTCGCTATCCATCGTCACGCGGCAATTGAGTGCCGCGATCAAAAACGGCAATCCCATCACGCCGGACACCAGAGCAACATAATATTGCACCTCGCTCCAAAACAGCAGGCTAATGGCACCGATTGCAAAAAAGACCGCCGCAGGAATCATACTGTACTTGGAAACCACCCAGCCCTGTGCATCCTTCATTTTTTGCTTTTTGCGCCGCAAGGGCGGATAATCGTGCCCCATCAGTTGCCTCCAAAGGCATCCAGCGCGTGCAGATAGGCGTCCTTCATAAACAGCGCGTCCTCTGCCTGCGTGCCTGCCGACTCACAAATGATGCGCGGTGCAACACCCTCGCGCACGATCGCCTCGGCAAGCGGCTCAAACGTGGGGCCAAAGGTATCATCGGCAAAGGTCAGGTGCTTCTTTTCACCTGCGTTCGTATATTCGATCTTGGAAAAATGGCAATGCAAGCTCTTGGCGACCTCGTCACCGAGAGCCGTACCGATCTCGTCGAACACGCGGCGATA
>JAZQYE010000183.1:0-41023 GCA_045633385.1 Eubacteriales bacterium
GTGAATGATGAGCGGATTGTCGGAGGGGCGCCCCTTTGCGGCGTAGATCTTTTTTGCCGCCTCGTCGCGCGTAGCGTCACCGCCAAGTCCGTACACCGTCTCGGTGGGAAAGACCACGAGTCCGCCCGCACGCAGGATCGAAGCGGCTTGATAAAGCTCTTCCTCCTGTGCTTGCAGATTATTTATTTTGATGTGCTGTGTATGCATGGGCGGTTACCTTTTGTTTTTTGAGGTCAGCTCACGGATCAGGGTAATGGCAATTACTATGGTCACGATCAAGGCGGCTCCACAGCCTAATACGATTGTTGCATTCATAATGGTATCTCCTGTTCTTTACTCGTTATTTTTGTAGCGCTCAGCCGTTTCAACTGCGGTGATCGGTAATGCGGCCCTGAGGATTTATCTCTCGCGCTCAAAGCTGAGATAACGCGTTCCTTGAAAGGTCAAGCGTCCCATGTCACCTTCAACAAGCAAGCCGAATTCGGTACCCGCAACGGAGAGCTCCATTCTGTCACCACTTTCCACCTCAAAGGTTACGTAGTGGTACGTGTGGGTATGGTGATGATTGCCTGCACTGTGTGAATAATTCATGCGCTTTGCAACCACCTTTGCGGGAACGGTCAGACGAGGGGAATTGTTGTTTTTGTGCCACGTGCCGATGATTTTAACAAAGGTTACAACAAAGACACCCATGACCAACAAAAACATCAAGGAGAATAATAGCTCCATATTGATCTCCAATCACTACGATTAACTTTGATTTTTTAGCCTTTCAGCCGTCTCAGCCGTGGCAAGGGCGTCTATCATCTCTCCGATGTCGCCGTCCAAAAAGCGGTCGATGGAGTGAATGGTAAGACCTATGCGGTGATCGGTGATACGGCCCTGCGGATAGTTGTAGGTGCGAATGCGCTCACTGCGATCTCCCGTGCCGACTTGACGGCGGCGGTCGGATGCAATGGCGTCTGCCTGCTCGCGTTGCTTTTGGTCGTACAGAATGGTACGCAGCATACGCAAGGCTTTGTCTTTATTTTTAAATTGGCTTCGTTCCTCCTGACACTCCACCACAATTCCCGTGGGCTTGTGCGTCAGACGAACGGCGGATTCGGTCTTGTTGATGTGCTGACCGCCCGCGCCGCTGGATTTGCAGGATTCAAAAATGAGATCGGCGGGGTTGATCTCAATCGATACCTCCTCTGCCTCGGGGAGCACCGCTACGGTTGCCGTAGAGGTTTGAATGCGCCCCTGCGATTCGGTTTCGGGTACGCGCTGTACACGGTGTACGCCGCTTTCATACTTAAAGCGGGAGTACGCGCCGTCGCCCTCGATCTGAAAAGCGAGCTGACGGTAGCCGCCAAGCTCGGTGGGGTTTTCGTTGAGCAAGGAGCACCGAAAGCCTGCCGACGTGGCATACATGGTGTACATACGGTAAAGGACTGCGGCAAACAGCGCCGCCTCCTCGCCACCCGCTCCCGCGCGGATCTCCACCATAACGTTCTTTTCGTCGTTGGGGTCGCGCGGCAGTAGCATAACGGTCAATTCGTCATGCAGGCGAGCTACCTCGTCCTTGGCATCCTTTAATTCCTCGGATGCCAAGGCGCGTAGGTCGTCGTCATTCTCCTCCATCAACAGGAGTGCTTCGTCAATGCGAGCTTGTGCATTTTTTAAAGCGCGGTACTTTTCGATGATGGGGGTAAGAGATTTGTATTCCTTTGAGATCTGCGCGCAACGCGTCGGATCGGACGCTACGGCAGGATCCGAGAGAGAAGCCTCCAGATTGAGGTACTTTTCTTCGGCTTGTTGCAGTTTTTGAAGCATGGGAGGCTCCTTTCTCAAAAAATGGGATAGACGGGTGTGAAAATGAAATTCGGGTCGATTTGATCAGAACTGATAGAATGCCTTGAATGCGCGGTAAGCTTCGTAAAGGTCAACCTTTGCAATCAGCTCATAGGGTGCGTGCATGGAGAGGACGCCGACACCGATATCAATGGTATCGATGTTGTGGTTTGCCATGTACTTGGCAACGGTTCCGCCGCCTCCGACGTCGGTCTTACCAAGCTCGCAGATCTGCCATACCACGCCTGCCTCGTTCAGGCAACGGCGCATCCAGCCTACCATCTCGGCACTGGCATCGGACGTACCGCCCTTGCCGCCGCTTCCGGTGTACTTGCAAACGCTGACACCACAACCAATGAGCGAGGAATTGCGGTGCTCGTATACGTCGGCGTAGTTGGGGTCAAAGGTTGCGGTCACGTCACTGGAGAAGCACTTGGAATTGGCGCGAACAGCCGCCTCGTTGCCACCCAAAGCCTTGGAGATTTCGGTAATGATATCGGTGATCAGACTACTTTGCATACCGGTTACGCCGTCGCTTCCGGTTTCTTCCTTATCGACCAAAAGGCACATTGCGGTGTGTGCGGTATCGGTGCTGTCGATCAGCGCGGTGAGGGAAGGATAAGCGCATACGCGGTCATCGTGTCCGTAACCGCAGATCATCGAGCGGTCAAAGCCAACGTCGCGTGCGCGTGCCGCAGGAACGATCGAAAGCTCCGCAGAGAGGAAATCATCCTCGGTAATGCCGTATTTTTCGTTGAGGAATTGGAGCACGCCTGCTTTAACGGCATCCTTGTCCTCGCCGTCTACGGGGCGACTGCCAACAAGGATGTTGAGCTTTTCAGCGGAGAACACGTCGCCCAGTGCTTTGCCTGCTTGCGCACGTGCCAGGTGGGGGAGCAGGTCGGTAATATACATTACGGGGTCGCTGTCATCCTCACCAACCACCACGTTAACGGTGGTGCCGTCCTGCTTGATAACTACGCCGTGCAGTGCGAGAGGCATTGCCAGCCATTGATATTTGCGAACGCCGCCGTAATAGTGCGTCTTCAAAAATGCCATACCGTTATCCTCGTAAAGCGGAACGGGCTTGAGATCGAGACGAGGGGAGTCAAGGTGCGCCGCGGTGATACGAATACCGTTGTTGATCGGCTCGGTACCGATGCGGAACAAAAAGACGTTTTTGCCGCGGTTGTTGTAATAGAGCTTGTCGCCTGCCTGAATGGGATCGCCAAAATTCCAAATGCGGTAACCTGCCGCCTCGGCAATGCGAATGCTTTCTGCTACTGCTTCACGTTCAGTCTTGGAAGCATCCAAAAATTTAACGTAGTTTTTTGCATACTCGTATGCTTCGTTTACAACGGCAGCTCCTGCCTTTTCGTAAACGGTCTTTTTTTCGTAGCTCAAATTTTCTTTCTCGGACATGTTCGTTTCTCCTTTATTTGTGTGAAATTTGTGTGAAATTAAACGTTTCGGGTGTTAAAAATACAGCCGCGTGTACAGCTCGTGTGCGTGTAAAACGTCTTTGACAAAACGGGCGGCATCGGCATCGGGAATGGTCTTGAGCGTGCCGAGCTCACTCATATAAGCAGGGTCTTGCATCCAACCGTCAACTACGTCCGCGCCTGCATAATAGGCGGCAAAAACGGTCTCCCACACGCCGTAGCGTTGGTAGAGGTAGGAGAGGTACGCCGTACCGCATTGCAGATTTTTTTGTGGGTCGTACAGTCTTCCGGCATCGTCGGCGTTTTCACCGAGGATATCGGTCTGTATCATCGAAAATTGCGTGGGGGTCAGCTGCATCAAGCCGATGCCGCCGTTTGCTCCCTCGTAATTGCTTGCAAAATTACTTCCCGTGCGCACGGTCGCCCAAACGATGGCTTCGGGCACGCCGTAAGCCTTGGCTTGTGTGCGAATATCGTCGGCATAACGCTCGTGCAGGGGATAACGGTTTCGCTCGGTTGCGGTTGCAATACCGTCAAAGGCAAAGCCAAAACCGACGGAGAGCGCAAGAATGAGTACAATGATCAGCACACTGCGCAGATTGAACCTCAAGAGGAGATCACCCCCGTGTCAAGCAGAATGTGATAGACCTGTTGCGGCAACGAATCGATCGAGCCGTTGTTTTCGATCACGTAATCGGAGTGCGTTTTAAAATAGTCGTCACTCTTTTGCGCAAGAATGCGGCGCATGGCGTCCTCTTTCGAAATGCCGTCACGCTCGATGATGCGCTCCAGACGTACGGCGCGGTCGGCAAGCACCGAGACCACCGCACCGCAAGCGCGATGCGCGCCTGCTTCAAAGAGCTGTGGCGCGTCGAATACGGCGGCTGTGATACCGCGGCGGCGCAGTTGCTCCATTTGGCGTTGGGTCTCCTCCATAACGTAGCGGTGTGTAATGGCGTTCAGCTGTTCCAATGCCGCAGGATTTGAAAATACGATCTCGCCGAGTGCACGGCGGTTCAAATTTCCGTCGGGGAGCAAGATCTCCTTGCCGAATTGCTGTGTCAGCTCCTGCAAGCAGGAGGAGGGGGGAACGAGGAGCTGATGATAGACCTCGTCGGCGTTGATAACGGGGAGTCCGTACGCGGCAAAGAGTTTGGCGACCTCACCCTTTCCGGCACCCGTAGGGCCTGTCAAACCGATTACGAGCATGGCGGTACCTCCGTTCTTACGCCGCTCGCAAGATCAGAGGCGTACGCCGCCTCCATCACGCGCTGAACGTAAAGTCCCTCTTGGATACCCGGTGCAAACGACGTTTTGCTTGCTGCCGCCGAAAGAAAGGCGTGCATGCTTGCAAGGTGCCCGTACAGCCAGCCTGCGGGAGCCTTGACCGAGGGGAAGATGAGGTCGGGATAGCGACCGATGCATTCGATTCGCGTAAAGCCGCGCATACCGCCCACGGGGGCATCTGCGGCGGTGTTGTCATAAAAGTAAAGCCAATTGGGCTCCATCAAAGAGAATTTCAAAGCGCCCTTTTCACCCCAGATTTCAAAAGAGAGATCGTCATTGGCGCCCGGTTGCAGCTTGCCAACGGCAACGGTACCGCAAGCACCGCCCTGCGTTTTTCCAAGCAGGTAAAAGCCCTCGTCGGCGTTTGTCTGCCAAGATTCTCCGTTGCGACCGAGGCGAACGGGGTAGGCGATCTGACTCATGCCGCTGACCTCTGTGAGTTGGCCGCACAAAAAGCCCAACAGGTCGATAACGTGTGAGCCGAGATCAAAGAGTACGCCACCGCCGCACACGGTGCGATCCTGCTTCCAGCCCGCCCGACGGTTGGGGTCGGTTGCACTGCTGTGCAGGTATTTGCCCTCAAAGCTTAAAATTCTGCCAAGCCGTCCCTCGTCGATCAACTGCTTTGCGCGCAGAACGGGGGTGAGCCAGCGATTGTTGAATACCATGCCAACCACCTGTCCCTCTTTTTTGGGGAGCGCCGCGATCTCTTCCGCTTCGGCTACGCTGATGCAAAGCGGCTTTTCACACAGTACGTGCTTGCCTGCGGCAATGGCTTTTTTCAAGGTTTTGAAGTGAAGCGTGTTCGGCGTGCAAATGTCGATCACGTCGATATCGGGGTCATTGATCAGCACGTCCTCGTCGGTCGTGGCGATCGGAATTTGAAATTCACCCGCAATGCGCTCGCTTTTTTCCTGCGAGGTAGTGCAAACACCTGCAACGCGTGCGCAAAAGGGGAGAGAGCCGTAAAAGAAGGGGAGATTTTGTACCGCCCATGTATGCGTTCTTCCCATAGAGCCAAAGCCCAGCATTCCAATGCGAAGCGTTTTTTGTTCATTTCGATCCATGTCGGTCTTCCTTTCCTTGTGTCAACGTTTCGGCGCGCAAGTCTCTTACACACCTATTCATCTTATTATACCGCATTTTTTTGATTTTTGCAATAGGAAAAACACTTTTATTTGTAAATTCCTTGCGATAAAATCGTTTTTTCGTTGCTTTGATATTGCAATTTTGTGCAAAAACGAGTATAATATAAGTGAGTTCGTTACAAAGGAGAATTTCGCATGGAGCATTTGCCGCCGCTTTTGGAAAACATGGGAGTGGAATGGGAGACCGATTGTCCGCTTTCTTTGCATAGCACCTTTCATATCGGCGGAGGCGCAGATCTTGCGTTTTTTCCGAAATCGAGAGAGGAGCTGTGCGCGGTCTTGCGCTTTTTGAAGGAGCGCGAGATTCAAACCGCCGTTATTGGCAACGGCAGTAACGTGGTGTTTGCCGACGAGGGGTACCGCGGCGCCGTGGTCTTTACGGGGCGATGCCGCAACGTACGTATTGAAGGGGAGACGCTCTTTGCCGATGCGGGTGCGCCTCTTTCCGCCGTATCGAATGCGGCGCGTGATGCCTCGTTGACGGGCTTGGAGTTTGCCTTTGGCATTCCGGGAACGCTTGGTGGTGCTATCGTAATGAACGGCGGCGCGTATGGCGGAAGCATGGATCTGGTCTGCGCCCTGACCGAGGCTTACGATGCACGTACCAACGAAATTCGTGTGTTTGAGGGGGCAGAGCAAGGCTTTGGCTATCGTGCAAGTCGCTTTCAGACCGATGCGAATCTCACCGTTTTGGGGGCGACGCTTCGTTTGCAAAGTGGCAATCGTCGGCAGATCTCGCAGACCATGCGTGAGTATTGGGATCGTCGCCGCACCTCTCAGCCCTTGGAGCTTCCCAGCGCAGGTAGCGTATTCAAGCGTCCCGAGGGGTATTTTGCAGGCAAGCTGATCGAGGATTGCGGCTTAAAGGGCTTGACGGTGGGCGGAGCGCAGGTCTCCTCCAAGCACGCAGGCTTTATCGTCAATCTCGGCGGCGCGACCTGCGTGGACGTCAAGCGATTGGTCGAACGGATACAAGAGACGGTCTTGCGCACTTACGGTGTGATGCTGGAGTGCGAGATCAAATTTATATAAATCGTTATTTGTTATCTTAAAACGCGGAACGAAAGGAGGAGAACGCAGATGTCATTTGCCGAGGAGGTATGTCGGGAGCTGTTGGAGCTGCCCGTGAAAAAGAATTGCTGTCGCCGCGCCGTGTCGGCAGGGCTTTTGAGCGTTGGCATGCGGGAGTCTGCAAGCACCGTCTCGCTCTCCTTTTCCCGTGAAGGCGTTGCAACGGCGGCAAAGGAACTGTTGGAAAAGACCTACGCCAAGCAGGCTGAATTGTCGGTGGTAGGATACCACGGACACCGTCGTTGGAGCTTGTGTCTTGCCTCTCCTGCGGCGGCAAAGCTGGTAACGCAATTGGAGAGTGCCGAGACCGACGTTGACGCGCTGTTGCATTTATCCGATTGCGAGGGCTGTCGCTCCGCATTTTTACGTGGATTGTTTTTTGCCTGCGGAACGGTCAACGATCCGCAAAAATCCTCGCATCTGGAGTTTTTGTTTTCCAAGGAGGGCGTCATGCGACACGCAGAGCACTTTTTGAGTGACCTCGGCTACGAGCCCAAGCGCATCGTGCGTCCCTTGGGAACGGGGCTGTACTACAAGGATGCGGGATCGGTGGGGGATCTGATCACCCTGATGGGCTCGCACAACATTATTTTCGAGTTTTACAATGCGCGTATCGCGCGTGACATTCGCAACAACGAGAATCGCGCCACCAACTGCGTAGCAAGAAATATTCAAAAATCGGTTGCCGCCGCGGCGCGGCAAATGGAAGCCATTGGCAAGCTGATGGAAAGCGGCAAATTGGAGGCGCTCCCCGAGGAGCTTCGAAACACCGCCATGCTGCGCTATCGCAACCCCGACGCTACGCTGGACGAGCTGAGGGAGCTGCATCACCCCACCATTTCCAAATCGGGACTTTCACACCGCCTGCAAAAGCTGCTGGATGCGGCAGAGCAGGAGCATCTTTAAAACGACGGGAGGGAGACTTAGCCATGAGTGATTTTGTTCATTTGCATCTGCACAGCGAATACAGCCTTTTGGACGGCGCGTGCCGCATCTCTGAGATCCCTGCGCGCGTTAAGGAGTGCGGACAAACTGCGGTTGCCATTACCGATCACGGCGTGATGTACGGCGTCATTGCCTTTGACCGTGCTTGCCGTGAGGCGGGCGTGCACCCCATTATCGGCTGTGAGGTTTACGTAGCACCCGATTCCCGTTTTAACAAGACCAACGCAGGTGAGGGATATGCCGATCACCTCGTTCTGCTTTGCGAAAATATGGAGGGATACCGCAATTTGACCGAAATGGTCTCCCGTTCCTTTACCGAGGGCTTTTACAACAAGCCGCGCGTGGACGACGAGCTGTTGCGCCGCTATTCGGGTGGCTTGATCGCGCTTTCTGCCTGCATTGGCGGTCGTATTCCCAAGCTGCTCTCCAGAGGGGATTTTTCTGCGGCAAAGGAGACGGCGCTCCGCTACGGCGAGATCTTTGGAAAGGATCGTTTTTATATCGAGATCCAGGATCACGGCATTGCCGAGGAAAAGCAGGTCATGCCGCACCTGGTCGCATTGGCAAAGGATTGCGACTTGCCGCTTGTTGCCACCAACGATTGCCACTATCTGCGCCGCCGTGATGCCGATACGCAAGCCGTTTTGATGTGTGTGCAGACCAACACCACCGTTTCCGAGGGCAGACCTGCGGCTTTTGCCACCGATGAGTTTTACCTCAAGGACAGCACCGAAATGTCCTTGCTCTTCCGCGCCTATCCCGAGGCGGTTGAAAACACCGCTCGCATTGCCGCGCGCTGTAACGTGGAGTTTGATTTTTCTACCACCTACCTGCCTAAATTCCCATGCCCTGTAGGGAAGAGTGCGACCGAGCATTTGCACCACCTGACCTACGAGGGTTACCGATCCCGTATCGCGCGCGGTCACATCGTGTTTGACACGCACGAGGAACGGGAATACACCGAGCGCTTGGAGTATGAGCTTTCGGTCATTGCACAAATGGGATATGACGACTATTTTCTCATCGTGCAGGATTACGTCAATTTTGCAAAATCCAAGGATATTCCCGTAGGCCCCGGCAGAGGCTCGGGCGCGGGTAGCCTTGTGGCGTACGTGCTTGGCATTACCGACGTGGATTCCATTCGATTCGAGCTACTCTTTGAGCGTTTTCTCAACCCCGAACGCGTCAGTATGCCCGATATCGATATCGATTTTTGCTATAACCGCCGCGACGAGGTCATTGATTACGTCAGCCGTAAATACGGCAATGACCACGTCTCGCAGATCATCACCTTTGGTACGTTGGCGGCACGCGCCGCAATCCGCGACGTAGGTCGCGCGCTGGGTATGTCTTATGCCGACGTCGATGCCGTTGCCCGTGCCGTACCGCAGGAGCTCAACATCACCATTGATGTGGCGTTGCGCTTGCCCGAACTCAAAAAGCTTTACGAGGGCTCCGAGCAGGTGCGCCGCTTGGTCGATACCGCCAAGGCGCTTGAGGGTATGCCGCGTAACGTATCCATTCACGCGGCGGGCATCGTTATTACCGATCAGCCCATCAGCTCCTATCTTCCCGTCGCGCTGAGCAACGGAACCGTTGTTACGCAGTTCGATATGGATACCGTTGCCAAGCTCGGGTTGTTAAAATTTGATTTTCTTGCCCTGCGCTACCTTACCATTTTGCACGATGCCGAACGCATGGTGCGCGAGAGCGAGCCGGCGTTCAGCCTTGACGCGTTGCCGCTGGACGATCAAGAGACCTACTCACTTATCTCCTCCGGCAAAACGGGCGGCGTGTTCCAATTGGAGTCGGGTGGGATGAGACAAATGCTGACGGGACTGCGACCCGAATCTCTGGATGACGTCATTGCGGCGATCGCACTGTACCGACCGGGACCGATGGATTCTATTCCCACCTTTATCGAGTGCCGCCACAACCCGCAAAAGATCACCTATGCAACGCCTCTTTTGGAGCCCATTTTGCGTTCCACATACGGCTGTGTGGTGTATCAGGAGCAGGTCATGAGCATCTTTCGCACCATTGGCGGCTACACCTTTGGACACGCAGACGTGGTGCGCCGTGCCATGTCCAAAAAGAAGGCGAGCGTACTGCTTGCCGAGCGCGAGAGCTTTGTTGCGGGTGCGAGAGAGAGAGGCGTTGATACGGCGGTTGCCGAGCGGCTCTTTTCCGATATGGAGAGCTTTGCCAATTATGCCTTTAACAAGTCACACGCGGCGGCGTACGGCATCATTTCCTACCGCACCGCCTATCTCAAATGTCACTATCCTCAGCAATATCTCGCGGCACTTCTGACCAGCGTTCTGGGCAGTCAAACCAAGGTTGCGGAATATATTGCAGAGTGCACCGCACGCGGCATTCGCGTGCTCCCACCCGATATCAACGAGAGTCGTATGCACTTTTCTACCGTAGGCAAAAACATTCGCTTCGGTCTTTTGGCACTCAAAAACGTGGGCGTGCAGTTCTTACAGCAAATTTTGGAGGAGCGTCGGCGCGGTCCGTTCGTTTCTTTTGACGATTTTATCAACCGCATTCCCGCAGGCGACCTCAACCGCCGCATGGTAGAGGCGCTGATCAAGGGCGGCGCATTCGATTGCCTTGGCAAATACCGCAGTCAGCTGTTGGCGGTTTACGACGTGATGATCGAGCGAGCCGCACAAAGAGGCAGAGATAATCTGGACGGACAGCTGGATATGTTCTCCATGCCCGGGCAAGCCGGCGCGCAAGCACCTGCGGTGGAGTATCCCGATATTCCCGAGCTTGGCGTGCGCGAAAAGCTCTCCTTGGAAAAGGAGGCGGCAGGAATGTATTTTTCGGGCAGCTTGTTGGACGAGTTCAGCCAGCACTTGAATATCCTCAAAGCCATGCCGATTTCCGAGCTGGTCGGTGAGGATGCCGCCCCCGTGGAACGGAAAACGGTCTGCATTGCCGGTATGATCTCCTCGATCACCGTCAAGAACACCAAGAACGGCAAGCAAATGGCGTTCTTTACGGTGGAGGATCGCGCTGCCGAGATCGAGTGCATTGCCTTTGCCAACGTGCTTGACGAGTTTTCTTATCTGCTCAAAAAGGAGAATGCCGTTTACGTGCGCGGAACGGTCTCTTTGCGCGAGGACGAGGATGCCAAGCTGCTCGTTCAGCACGTGGAGCAATTGGTGGAGAACAGGCGCTTTCACCCCGAAAGCATGGTAGCGGAGGCGGAGACGTCAACGGGTAGGGCACAGACCGTGCAACAGGTCAGCGGTGCACAATCTGAACGCAATGCGCCCAAAAACGCACAACCGTCAATCGAAAACGCCAAACGGTTGTTTTTGCGTGTGCCGAGCGAGCGATGCGAGCTTTGCTACAAGGCGCGCAACCTGACCGAGATCTTTGAAGGCGCGTTTCCCACCTTCTTTTACTACGCAGATGAGAAAAAATACGATACCGTACCCTGCGGCGTTTCGATGAGCCGTTACGTGCTGGCAGAGCTGTGCACGCTTTTGGGGGAGGAAAACGTTATTTTGAAATAAGGAGACGGCATGATCAAATTTATCTTTTTGGATCTGGACGACACGATTTTGGATTTTCATCGCGCCGAGGCGGTTGCCATTCGCAAAACGCTTCAATCGCTCAACGTCAATCCCACCGATGCGGTGGTGGCGCGGTACAGCGAGATCAACGACGGCTTTTGGAAGGCGTTGGAGCGCGGCGAGATCACACGGGAGCAGCTCAAGCTGCAACGCTTTGGTTGCTTATTTGAGGAGCTCGGCGTTCGTGTCTCTCCCTCAGTTGCAAAAAGGCTTTATGAAAAAAATCTGAGCGCAGGGCACTTTTTTATGGAGGGCGCGCCCAAGCTCTTGATTACGCTGGCGGCAAAATACGAGCTGTATCTCGTTTCCAACGGCACGCTTGCGGTGCAAAAAAGCCGCTTGAAAAGTGCGGGCATTGAGCGGTATTTCAAGGGTGTCTTTATCTCTGAGGAGATTGGCGTCAACAAGCCGCAAAAGGAGTTTTTTGACCGCTGTACCCAAACCATTCCGCAATACGATCCGAGTGCCTCTGTCATTCTCGGCGATAGCCTTTCCTCCGACGTGCAGGGTGGCATCAACGCAGGAATGCATACCTGCTGGTTCAATCCGCACGGTAAAAGGGCAGGGGAGATTTGCCCCGAATACGAGATCGCAGATCTTGCGGATTTTTACACCGTTTTGCAAAAACTGAACGAAAATTAAGAAAAAAACGCAAAATGCAACCGCAGGTTGACAAATTTCCAAGTCGAATTGCTTGCCAAAATGCCTGAGGTCTGCTATACTGACAGCACAAGACACGAAAGGAGTGTTTACTATGCTATCGGAAAAGATTATGAATTTACGTAAAAGCCGCGGTTGGTCGCAGGAGGAACTTGCCGAGCGACTCAACGTTTCGCGCCAATCGGTCTCCAAATGGGAGTCGGGGCTTTCAATTCCCGATCTGGATAAGATCGTTGCCATGAGTATGCTGTTTGGCGTAACGACCGACTATTTATTAAAGGACGCAGACGACGCGCGTGAGCCCATTCGCGATTTTGCGGTGAACCGAGACGATGATGACGATGATGAGGACGAGGACGAAGCGATCTTTGAAGAGATCGTTGAGGAAGAGCCGTTACCCACACGCGAGGTGAGTGCCGCGGAGGCAAGCGTCTATCTTGATACCGCCAAAAAGTCAGGGCGGCGCATTGCTTTGGGCGTTTTGCTGTGCATTTTGTCAGTGCTGACGTTTATGGTGCTTGTAGAGGTGCTCTATTATATGGATTTGAGTGAGGGCGCTGTAGCCGCAGGCTCGCTCGCCGCATTGCTTGCCACAATCGGCGTGGCAGTTGCTATTTTTATTCCCGCAGGAACGGCACTTTCCAAGTACGAATATCTGGAAAAGAGCACGATCGTTTTGACAGAAGCATTGGAAAAGGATTTGCGAGAGGAATACGAGGCAAACAATCAAAAGCAGCTTTGGCACATTACCGTAGGCGTGCTGTTCTGTATTTTCGGCGCATTGATTCTCATATTCATGTCGCTTCTGTTCCCCAATAATGACCATGTGCTGCTAATGTGCTTGTGGCTGTTGTTTGTGCTCGTGGCTGTCGGCGTGTATATCATCGTGCGCACCTGCTATTTGCGCGGTGCGTATCAAAGACTGTTGCAGTTAGAGGAGTTTTCTGCCGAGTGCAAGACGCACGCGTTGCGCACCGAGGTCATTTCCGCATCCTATTGGTTGGTCATCCTGGCAATTTATCTCGGCTCCAGCTTTTTGAGTGGGGAGTGGGGTATTACCTGGATCATCTGGCCGATCGCCGCTATTCTGTCAGGCCCTTTTAGCACCTTGATCGGCAGAAAAAAGAAGTACCGCGTTGTAAAAAAGACCGCGAAAAAGCAGTAAAATTGAAAAATCGATAAAACAAATTGAACAATTCAAAAAAGGTGTCCGCTTATGCTTGCAAAAGCGGACACCTTGTGTTATAATGGAGTTGTAAATCGTTCAAACGAAAGGACAAAAGCATATGACGGTGGAAACGGTAACAAAAAAATCGCACGACGTAGTGGTCGTTGGCGGCGGTATTGGAGGCGTGTGCGCGGCTGTCAGCGCGGCAAGAATGGGAGCGAGCGTGCTCCTGATTGAAAAGAGCATCAACCTTGGCGGTCTTGCCACGCGGGGTCTGATTAGCTGGTACGAGCCGCTTTGCGACGGACAAGGACACCGTATGGTAGGCGGCATAGGTGAGGAGCTGATCCGTCTTGCCGTATCGGTTGGCTTGGAGGATCTTTCAAATGATTGGAAGGATCCAAATGCAGAGCCGGTCGCGCCTCAAAAACGCTACTGTTCGCATTTTTCGCCCACCTTTTTCTCGTTGGCGTTGGATCGCTTTGTGCTGGATGCAGGCGTGGAAATGGTGTTGGATTCTCACGCAACCTATCCCGTTATGGATGGCAAGCGCTTGCGCGGTGTGCTGGTAGAGGATGCCGCTGGTCGCTCCTTTTATCCTGCCAAAATTGTGATCGATGCCACGGGAGACGCCTCTATTGCTTACCGTGCAGGCGTGCCGTGCGAGCTTGGAAACAACTTTTTGAGCTATTGGGTGCATGACTTTTCCTATGAAACTGCCCAAAAATATGTTGAAGATCAAAATCTTGCCAAGTTCCGTCATTGGAATCACGCAGGCTCCTCCGCAAACGGAAAGGGGCACCCCGAGGGAATGAAGCTCTTTCACGGCGACAGTGCCGAGGAGATCACCGATTTCGTTTTGCGCGGCAAAGAGCTGTTGCTCAAACGCTACGAGGGAATCGATCCGCTCACGCGCGAGATCATGACCCTGCCCGAAATGCCGCAATTCCGTACCATTCGTCACATTGTGGGAAAGAGCACCTTTGAGGGCACGGAGGACGGCATCATGTGCCAGACGCCCATTGGTGTGATCACCGATTTTCGCAAGGGTGGTACGCATTATTCCGTTCCGTACGAAACGCTCTATCACCCCGATTTTTCCAATCTGCTAACCGCAGGGCGCATTATCAGCGCTGTGGGAGAGGGCTGGGAGATCACGCGTGTCATTCCCGGCTGTACCCTGACGGGTGAGGCGGCAGGCGCGGCGGCGGTGCTGGCACTCTCGCACGGGGAGGACGCAGACCGCGTACCGTATGCCGAATTACGCGCCGTCTTGGAGCAAAAAAAGGTGCTGTTCGATCTGCACGCGTAAGGCTTGGCAGCAAGATTTTTCTTTGCACGGAATCCAATTTTCATTCAACATGATGAAATCCCAACGCACAAAAGCGCATAGTTGCGTGCGTTGGGATTTTGCTTTTTTGAAAAGATATTTTTGATTCGCGCTTGTGTTCATCAGCCGCGTTTCTCCAAGCTCATGACTTGCTTTGTTAGAAAAGCGCTTGGAAAGGAAGTAAAGTCATTTCGATAACACAAAAGAAGTTGCGCCAAGGGGTAATGTTCTTAGCGGAGAAATCACGAATAAAATTTCTTTAGTTGATACGCAGTAAACAAATAATTAACGCCGACAGATTTTTCAAAAATCTGTCGGCGTTTGCTATTCAACAAATTGGAATTTGTTTGATTCAGATTATTTGCCTTTTTTCTTTGCAATGTGTGAAACGATGGAACAAGCAATTATTCCAATCACGAATGGGATAGCAAAAAGTAGTCCTACATCCCAAGGTGCGCTATTACCGGGTGCATATCGAAGAACTGTGCAGTTATAGGTTACCACAACGCACATAATGTTTGTAAGTAATATTGCAAGTGCTGCAAATATCGTTGATAACTTTTTCATTGAAACCTCCTACTTATGTTTCATTGTTTTGATAAGTATTATAGCTCCAAAGACCACAAACAACACCGATACCAGCATTGCTATAAATGTGCCATCAATGACTATCATAGATGACTGTGCTATTTTGTCAGCGGTTTCAGAACTAAATACCGAAATAGCACCAAACACGATTAGCGAAACGCATCCTAAAAGCGAAATCACAAGACCTAATATACCAAGAAGTTTTTTGTTTCCATTGATCTTCTCGGCAGGCTGCACGCTTGTTGGTTCTTCAATATCTTCTTTAACGAGATAGTCTATACTGACACCGAAAAGTTCGCTGTATTTTTGTAGCATTTCGGCATCGGGGGATGTCGTTCCGTTTTCCCACTTTGAAATCACTTGTCTTGAACAATTCAGCTTCTCGGCAAGAGCTTCTTGGGATAATCCTTGTTTACGGCGCAAGTTATAAAGTTTTTCCGACAGCGTCATAAGTACCTCCTTACGCCATTAGTTTAACAGCTTTGCCTTTGATTGTCTATACACGACCGTAGGCAATTCCGCAACGAGCGTTAACATTTATAGTTTTCGTCAAATTCTTATTTATCCTTCTGCTTTTATCGCGCCAGTTTCGCATTTGTTTAACAAAGGTTTCGGGCAAAGCCCATGCCCCTAATGTTGCGCACATCCAAAGGCTTCCTCCGGGAGGGAGCTGTCAGCGAAGCTGACTAAGGGAGAGTGCGTTACAATGAAGTTAGCATAAACCCAAAGTCACGCGGGCTCCTTCCGTCACGGCTACGCCGTGCCACCTTCCTCCCGGAGGAAGGCTTTTTCGCTAACCCCATTATATCACAAATCGGCAGGGAAAACAAGTTCTCTGCCGAAATTTTGTGCTTACGAATTCTCCGTTAAGAGTATCACGCCAAGGCGCGTCTGTTTGTTTTTCTAAAGCTTGCGCATTCAATCTCACAACTTGTGATGTTCGCACCAAAAACCATGTGCCAAAGGTTCTTGAAGGGGGTGCGGGGGAGCTTCATTCAAGAAGCTCCCCCGCAAACACTTAACATATTTTAATCAATCACTCCACCGCCGATGACGGTGTCGCCGTCGTAGAGGACGAGGGATTGCCCCGACGTAATGGCGCGTTGGGGGTGGTCAAAGCGCACCGTCAGCGTGTTTTCGCTCGTTTGCTCCACGGTGCAGGGAGCAGGCGAAGCGGAATAGCGGATCTTTGCTTCGGCTCGAATGGAGGAGTCAAGGCGATCGGCGGCAATGAGGTTGACGTCGTGCGCGGTCAGATCGTGGTGAAAGAGATCGTCGTTAGAGCCGAGCGTAACGGTGTTGCGTGACATATCCTTTCCAATGACGTAGGCAGGCTTGCCAAGGGCAATGCCAAGCCCCTTGCGTTGCCCGACCGTGTAGCGAATAGCGCCGTTGTGCTTGCCGAGTGGCTTGCCGTCAAGGTCGATAAAATCGCCCGACGGAAAGTCTTTTTTGGTCATGCGCTGTATAAAAGCGGCATAATCGCCGTCCGGAATAAAGCAGATATCCTGACTGTCCTTGCGGTGCGCGTTGCACAAGCCGTTGGCTTCGGCAATTTCGCGAACCTCTGCCTTGGTCAAGCTGCCAAGCGGCAGGAGCGTGCGTGCAAGCTGATCCTGCGTGAGTTGCCAGAGCACGTAGGTCTGATCTTTGGAGCGATCGGAGGCGCAGGTCAGATTGTAACGACCGTTGGCATCACGCAGAATGCGCGCATAGTGTCCCGTGGCGATCTTGGCGCAAGCGAGCTCGTTGCCGATCTCCAAGAGCTTGCCGAATTTCATGGTCTTGTTGCATTGCACGCAAGGGTTTGGCGTGTCGCCCTGCTCGTAGGTGCGAATGAAATAATCGATGACGTGGTGGCGAAATTCTGACGAAAGATCGCGCACGTCAAAGGGGAGATCCAGCATTTGGGCAATACGCGCGGCATCCTTTTCGGCTTCGGGATCGGCGCAAGCCGCCGTTTCGGAGAGCAGATCGCAGGGCGAAAAAAGCTTCATCATTACGCCGTGGCATCGGTAGCCCGCATCGCGGAGCAACAGCGCGCAAACGCTGCTGTCAACGCCGCCGCTCATGGCAACCAGTACGGAGTCCTTGATCGCGTTGCTCATTGCGCATCCTCCCACGAGAGCGTGGTCAATTCGCCTGCCGTTTTCAGGTCTTCAAAGTTGCCCTGTCGCAGGATCTCGTAAACGGCGATCGCCACCGAGTTGGAGAGATTGAGCGAGCGCAAGCCCTCGCGCATGGGGAGTCGAACGCAGGTGTCCGCATTGGCGTGCAGAAGCTCCTCGGGCAGTCCCTTCGTCTCTTTACCGAACATGATATATACGGGATCGGGGTATTCGATCTCGGTGTAAAGATGGCGCGCCTTGGTGCTGAAATAATACACCCTTGCATCGGGGTGCTTGGCGTAAAAGTCGTCCAAGCCGTCGTAATAGGTAATATCGAGCTGATGCCAATAGTCCAGTCCCGCACGCTTGAGCTTGCGGTCGTCAATGGCAAAGCCCAAGGGGCGAATGAGGTGGAGCGATGCTCCCGTAGCGGCACAGGTGCGCGCAATGTTGCCCGTGTTTTGCGGAATTTCGGGCTCGTGTAAAACGATGTTGATCTTGCTCATGGAGACAAACAACCTTCCTTGCAATGATTTTGTTACATCATAGCACATTTTTGTCGTTTCTGCAAGCGATTTTCTCTAAAGTTTACAAAATAATCATATATCTTTTTATATTTTATAGTATAATAACTTTGATTATGAATTTTGTCCGTTTGCCGCAGTCTTTTGCGGCAGGAAAGGAAGATACCGCTTATGTCACTTTACACCAAGCTGTTTGGCACCTACAGCCAACGCCAACTTAAAAAATTAAAGGTCATTGCCGATCAGGTCGATGCATTGGAGGATACCTATCGCAACATGACCAACGCCGAATTACAGGCAATGACACCAAAGCTCAAGGAGCGTCTTGCGGCAGGCGAAACGCTTGACGATATTTTGCCCGATGCCTTTGCGGTCATGCGCGAGGCTGACGACCGTGTGCTTGGCAAACGCCCCTTCCGCGTGCAGGTATTGGGCGGCATCGTGCTTCATCAGGGGCGCATTGCCGAAATGAAAACGGGTGAGGGTAAAACGCTGGTGGCGACCCTGCCCGCATACCTCAACGCGCTTACGGGTAACGGTGTGCACATCGTTACCGTCAACGATTATCTTGCCCGTGTGGGTGCCGACGAAATGGGGCGCGTGTATGAGTTTATGGGTATGCGTACGGGTCTTGTCGTTCACGGTCAAAGCACGCTCGAAAAACAGTTGGCTTACCAAGCGGACGTCACCTACGGTACCAATAACGAGTTCGGCTTTGACTATCTGCGCGACAACATGGTCATTTACAAAAAGCAGATGGTGCAAAGAGGACACGTGTTTGCCATCGTGGACGAGGTGGACTCCATTCTCGTGGACGAGGCAAGAACGCCGTTGATCATTTCCGGTCCCGGTGAAACGGCGACCGATCTTTACGAGCGCGCCGACCGTCTTGTGCGTACCATGCGCAAGCACGTGGTTAAGGAAATGGACGCCAAGGAGGATCAGGATAACATCGATGCCGACTATATCGTGCACGAAAAGGCGAACAACGCTGTTTTGACCTCGCGCGGAGCAAAAAAAGCAGAGGCGTTCTTTGGAATTGAAAACTTCAACGATGCCGAAAACGCCACCATCGCACACCACGTGCATCAGGCGATCAAGGCACACGGCTGTATGCACCGCGACGACGACTACGTGGTAAACGAAAACGGCGTTATGATCGTTGATAGCTTTACAGGCCGTTTGATGCCCGGCAGACGTTACTCCGACGGCTTGCATCAGGCAATTGAGGCAAAGGAAGGCGTTAAGGTTCAAAAGGAGAACAAAACGCAGGCGACCATCACCTTCCAGAACTATTTCCGTATGTACCGTAAGCTTTCGGGTATGACGGGTACGGCTCTGACCGAGGAGAACGAGTTCCGTGAGATCTACGGTCTTGACGTGGTGGAGATCCCCACCAACAAGCCCATGATCCGCATCGATCACAACGATGCCGTTTACCGCAGTATGGAGGGCAAGTATCAGGCAATCGTCAATCAGGTACGCGAGTGCCACCAAAAGGGACAGCCCGTGCTGGTTGGTACCGTATCCATCGATAAATCCGAGGCGCTTTCCCTGCGCCTGAAGCGCGCGGGCATTCCGCACACCGTCCTCAATGCAAAGTACCACGAAAAGGAAGCCGAGATCGTGGCGCAGGCAGGTAAAGAGGGTGCGGTTACCATTTCCACCAACATGGCAGGTCGTGGAACCGATATCCTGCTTGGCGGTAACCCTGAGTTTATGGCAAAGGCGGATATGCGCGCAATGGGCATTTCCGACGAAGCTATTGCAGGCTGTGCAGGCTTTACCGAGGTGGATGACGAGGAGATCATGGAAGCAAGACGTATCTTCCGTGATCTGGTACAAAAGCACAAGGCAGAGATCGAGCCCGAGGCAGAGCGCGTACGCGCCGTGGGCGGCTTGTTCATTCTCGGTACCGAGAGACACGAGAGCCGACGCATCGACAATCAGCTCCGCGGTCGTTCGGGACGTCAAGGTGACCCCGGCGAATCCCGCTTCTTCCTTTCCATGCAGGACGATCTGATGCGCTTGTTCGGCACCGACCGCTTGCAGGGCGTGGTGGAGGCACTCAATATGCCCGAGGATATGCCCATCGACGCAAAGATCTTGTCGGGTGCCATCGAAAACGCACAAAAGAGAATTGAGGATAACAACTTCAAGCGCCGTAAGTACGTATTGGCTTACGACGACGTAATGAATCAACAGCGCACCATCATTTACCAACAGCGTCAGGAGGTGCTCAACGGTGAGGATATTTCCGCAACCGTTCGCAAAATGCTCTCCGGCTCGGTGTCGGCGGCTGTCGCTACCTATCTCGTGGGCGACGAGCGCGAGGATTGGGATTTTGACGGCTTGCGCGCACACTACCTGGGTACGTTGACTACCGAGGAGGACTTCCGCTTTGACGAGGAAACGCTCAAGCACGTCAAGCGTGAGGAGATCGAGGAGGAGCTTGACGAGCGCGTACAGAAAAAGTACGAGGAAAAGGAAGAGCTCTTTGGTGCCGATACCTTCCGTGAGGTCGAGCGTGCGATCCTGTTGCGCAACGTCGATACGGCGTGGATCGATCACATCGATACGATGGACGATTTGAAGAACTCGGTCGGCTTGCAGTCCTACGCACAGCGCAACCCCGTTACCGAGTACCGCATTCAAGGTGCGGATCTGTTTGATGCAATGGTCGAAGATATTCGTCAGGGCACGGCACGCGCATTGCTTTCCGTTATGCCCCGTCCGCAGGGCATTCAACGCGTGCAGGTCGCAAACCCTATGAATGCAGGTCTTGCGGGCAGTGGCGAAAAGAAGAAGATCGTGATCAAAAAGTCTGTGGGCAATACGGTGGTCAAGGATGCCAACAGCGTTGGCAGAAACGATCCCTGCCCCTGTGGTAGTGGCAAAAAGTACAAAAATTGCTGTTTGAGAACGCAGGATCAATCCAACGGATAAACGGAGAGGGTTATGGGATTCGGATATTTATTACTCGGGTACGTGATTGCATTTGTAATCTATATCACGGCGGCGGCACTGGGCGTAGGCTCGCTTGCATTGCTGTTGGGGTATTCTCTGATGCTGTACGGTTTGTGGAGCCTGACCCGTTATCAGCGTGCATTTGCGGCGGCAAAATGGATGACCATTCCGCTGATTTTAACGGCGCTGTATTTTGCAATCGGGGATGCCTGCACGCTCTTTTTGTGGCAGAACCCGATCGCTCCGTCCGTCAAGAGTGCGGTGGAGTGGGGCGCGTTTGCGCTGATCGTGATCTTTCACTTCTTTATGCTGTACGGCATTCGCATGATCGCGACCGACGTGGGATTGCCCAAGACCGCCACGCTTGCCGCAAGCAACACCATGGCGGTGGGCTTGTACGCCGTGCTGTATCTGGTGGGCAATATGCCCTTTGTGGGGGAAAGCATCAGACCGTATCTGACTCTTTCGGTCACGCTGTTCAATCTGGTGTTTATCATTTCCGATATCGTCCTTCTTTTGCAATGTGCCAAAAATATTTGCGCCGAGGGAGATGAGGATATGCCCGACAGACCCTCGCGCTTTGCATGGATTAACCGTATGATCCATGCCTATTCCAGCGTGCATGAGAGCTTGAACGAAAAATCGCGCGCTGACGGTGAGGCGTTTATGCAACGCCGTATGAAAAAACAGGCAGAGGAGAACGAGGCGCGTTACTCCGCATCTGCACAGCATTCCAAAAAGAAAAAGAAGAAAAAGAAAAGATAAGACTCAAAAAAGGAGGAATGAGGTTATGCAAAGCAATATGAAAAAAACAATGGGATGGAAGCTCGTATTGCCTGCCGTGCTCATTCTTTCGCAACCGATCGTCGCGTTTTTCGACGTGCTTCCCGACAGCATCGGATACTTGCTGTTTTGCTTTGCGCTGATGCGGTTGGCCGATCTGAACGAAACGCTTGCAGAAGCCATGGCGCAGTTCAAGCGCATGATTTGGATCAGCCTTGGCGTATTTGCCATGCAGGCTTATATTTACGGGGTGCTCTCCAAGGATGCGACCAAGCTCAACCCGTACGAGATCCCCACGATGGTGCTCTTGGGCTCGTTTGCTCTGTGCGCTTTGCAGATCTGCTTTTTGCTCCCCGCGTACCGTAACTTTTTTACGGGAATGAACGCCTTGTGCGACCGCTACGGGAGCGAGGAGAGGATACGCACCGATAAAAAAGGGTATTCGCAAGGGGAACGCATGGCGCGGCGTGCAGGCGTGTACGTGGTTGTGACCTCGTTGCTCTCGCTGTTGCCCGAGCTTTCGGTCTTGACGACGTTTGAGTACGAAATGGAAAAGCTCCCGTTTGATTGGTATCGCTTTATCGGCTTGTTCCGCGTAACGGCGTTGCTCGTGTCGGCAGTTTTGTTCGTGGTCTTTGCCGTTCGCTTCGCTCGTTGGTGGCACGCCGTTTTCAAGGATGAGCGGCTCATGCAGACGTTGGAGTCGCGCTACGAGGCGGAGATCTTACCCTGCACCGAAATGCTGATGATGCGTCGTTTGCGCTTTGCCATCGTCTTTTTGACGATCGGATCGGGGTTCGTTCTCAATTTGCGCATCGAGCAGCACAATTTGTTGCCGGGCATTTTCGGTGCGGTGTTCATCGGGCTTGGCGTGTGGATCTTTGGTGAGTATCTGCCGCACAAAAAGTCGCTGTTGCTGCTGTCTGCCTTTTTGGGTGCGATCAGCGTCGGGCAGATCGCCTTTAACCGTTATTATACGCACTATTACTCCTATGAGGAGTCGGGCTGGGATCTGGAGGCGTATCGGCTCTTTTTCGAGCTGCGCCTGACGGAAATGGCAGAGGCGTTGCTATTTGCCTTTTTGCTGTGCGAATTATTGCGCGCCCTGCTCTCGTTTGTCAAGGAGCACGTCTGTGAGCAATACGCAGGGGCGAGCGGTGCGGCGGTATCTGCCGCGGCGACCGAGCGGTTGCAAAAAAAGTTCCGCACACGCATATACGCCACCGTTGCGCTGTTTTGCGTTTCGGCAATATGCAGTATGACCGAGATCTTCTTTCAATTGCAGTACGCGTGGATGTGGTGGATCTCTCTGGCACTCACGTCGGCGGCAATCACTTGCTTTGCATCTCTGCTGTATGCTCTGCTCGATCATCTTTCCTGGCAGGCACACGATACGCCCGTGCATAAAAGAGATTGACACTGCGCATAATAGGCACGTACCCAAAAAATGAAAAGGAGTGCCAAAGATGCAAAACAATCAAAACAACAATCAAAATCAAAACAACCAAAACAAGAACGAGCAAAAAAATCAAAATCAAAACCAGAATAAGAACCAACAGAACCAAAACAATCAGAACAAGAATCAAAACAATGACCGTTGTCACTGACGGTGCTCTCCCTTGGGAGAGTACATCGCATTGCTCAAAACGAGGGGCAACAACCAACGGTTGCTTGACAAAAACACGCCGCGCGTGTTATGATATTGAATGATTCATACAGCTTATATCAAGACTTCAAAAAACGTAAGGGGGGAGAGTATGTTTGAGATCGATCGCATTTCGAGCGAGGTGACAAAGGCATTGCAGGATTGCGGAAAAACGGACGAGCTGTTGCTTGCCGCACACGCCGACCGCACCACCGCGCACGAGGTTGGAAACGAATATCTGTTTGCCACCCGTGAGAGCTTGTTGATCCTACATATCCCGGTTGAGGAGACGGACGCTGAAAACTCCTTTGAACCGTACGTAACCGAATATCCCATTCGCGAATTCAAGCGTTTTGCCGTTGAGGAGCTCCTTTCCTCGGGGCGCTTGACGGCGCGGCGAGGCGAGGGAGATGAACCCGTATTACTTGCGGCGTTTACCAATTTTTGCAAGGAATCGATGTTCCTGTTTGCAAAATACGCCAACAAGATCGCCGCAGGTGAGGAATTTGAGGTAGATGAAAAGGACGACCCCACCAATAAGCATTGTCCCAAATGCGGCTTGCGATACCCCGATATGAACCGTCGCATTTGCCCCCATTGTATGGAAAAGGGCAAGATCTTCCGCCGTTTTTCGGTGTTTTTGATGCGCTATCGTTGGTCGTTGCTCATTGCCGTGCTCTCACTGGTCATGTTGACCTCCATGAGCATTTTGGCACCGTATCTCTCCAGCGGATTTTTCTACGACGAGGTCATTTTCGGCGTAGAGGGAGTCAACCGCTTTGCGGGAGAGATCCTTTTGGTGCTCGGCTTGATCATTGCCACGCGCGTGCTGAAAATGATTGCTACCATGATCAACAACTACATTACCTCGACCATTGCGGCAAAAATGGTGTTCGACCTCAAAAAGACCATTTTTTCTGCCATTGAGCGTCTATCCCTCAGCTTTTTTACGGGCAGACAAACGGGCGGACTGATGACACAGGTCAACGAGGATGCCAATACCATTTATTCCTTCTTCTGTGACGGTGTGCCGTATATGCTCATCAACATCGTGCAGGTCATTGTGCTGGTGGTGTTGCTTTTGCTCATGCAACCCGTGCTGGCGTTGTTGTCACTTGTAACGGTGCCCGTGTTCCTGATCCTGATCAAATGGATGTACCGTCGCCAAAGAATGTATCACGCACGCAGATTTTCTAACTCCAAGCAGATGAACGGCTTTCTTGCCGACGTCTTTTCAGGCGTGCGCGTGGTCAAGGCGTTCTCCAAGGAGCAGGAGGAGATCAAGCGCTTTACCTACCGTAACCAAAACCTTGCGGAAAGTGAAAAAAAGCAAGCACTCTTTTCCCATTACGCATGGCCCTTGGCACATCAGATCCTTTACGTTGGTAACATTGTGGCGTGGGGCGTTGGCGGTTGGATGATTATATCCAACGTTGGCGGCATGACTTACGGCTCGCTGTTGACCTTTATCGCCTATATGAACATGATCTTTTCTCCCCTGGAGTTCTTCGTTCACTTCTTTGACCAAACGGCAGATTGCTCCAACGCGTTGCAGCGTTTGTTTGAGATCATGGATGCAGAGCCCGACGTAGCGCAAAAGGAGAACCCCGAGCGTCCCGAGCATTTGGGCGGCGAGGTGGTCTTCGATCACGTTTCCTTCTCTTATCAAAAGGGCAAAAAGATCATTGATGACGTCAGCTTCGACGTTCCCGATGGGCATATCCTCGGTATCGTGGGACACACGGGCGCGGGCAAGAGTACGCTTGCCAACCTGTTGATGCGTATGTACGATGCGGAGGAGGGCGAGATCCGCATTGGCGGTTATCCCGTAAAGGATCTGGAGCTTGCCACGCTTTACCGTCACGTTGCCATCGTTTCGCAGGAGACCTACCTGTTTATGGGAACGATTTTGGAAAACATTCGTTACGCGCGTCCCGATGCTACCTACGAGGAGGTCATTGAGGCGGCAAAATGCGCAGGCGCACACGATTTTATCATGAAGCTTCCCGATGCGTACGATACGCGCATCGGCTTTGGATACAAGGATCTTTCGGGCGGTGAGCGTCAACGCGTCTCTATTGCACGTGCTATTTTGAAAAATCCCAAGATCCTGATCTTGGACGAGGCGACCGCGGCTATGGATACGGGAACCGAGCGCAAGATACAGGAGGCGTTGAGCGAATTGATCAAGGGCAAGACCACGATCATGATCGCACACCGCCTGTCCACTCTCCGCGATGCGGACGAATTGGTGGTCATTGAGCACGGCAAAGTCGCGGAGCGCGGCACGCACGAATCGCTGCTGCAAAAGGAGGACGGCATTTACAAAAAGCTGTTCACCCTGCAGGAAGAAGCACTTAAGAGTGCAGGAATCAGCGAGTGAGAAAGGAGAAAAACGTATGAGACCGCACAGAGGAATGCGCAGAGAGGGCGCAGAGGGCGGCGAGCGCAAGAGCCGCTCGTTGGCAGAGCTTTCCGTTACCGTTTGGCTCACTCCCGAAAACGCCGCGTTTTACGTCAAAAACGATTTTTTACATATCAAGACCGAGGGGTACGAGGGCAGAGCCTTTTTGTGCCGACAGTTCCCGTTTGAATTGGAGTGGGAATTTATCTCCGTGATCAACGAGGAAAAGGAGGAGGTCGGCATTATCCGCCGCCTTTCCTTGTTTGAGGGGGAGGCAGAGTCGCTTTTGCGCGAGGAGCTCCTGCGCCGCTATTACGCGCCCGTTATCGACCGCATCTACTCGGTCAAGGAGCGTTACGGCTTTTCCTATTGGAAGGTGCACACCGCCGAGGGGAACGTCAGCTTTACCCTGCACGATACCTATCGAAGCCTGATCCACGCATCGCAAACGCATATCATTTTGCTGGACGTAAACGGCAATCGATTTGAGATCCCCGATACCGACGCGCTCGATCGCAAGAGTCACAAAAAGATCGAGCTGTACCTGTAAAGGAGAAGGTATGAGCAATATTCGTTCAAGCATCTTAAATGAGGTCAAGCGGCTGGCACCCGATATTGCAGAGGAGGAGCTCGTTGAGGTCTTTGTGGGGAACCTTGATTTTAAGGAAGCGACCAAGCGTGCAAAAACGGTGGTCATTCTCACCAAGCAAACGCTTTTCGTTTACACAAAGGACGAGCTCTATTTGCAAGAGGCGCAAAGCAATATTCAAAGCTTTGCCGTATGCCATGGCGTGGGCTGCTGTTACGTGGAATACACGCGCGCGGATAGTGGCGAGATCGTTTGCTGTGCACGCGCCGACAATCGGCATCAAAACGCGCTCGGTCAGGCTGTTAAGCGCATGAACCACTTTTTGCGCTACGGTGACGTTGATTTCTCTCGTATGAAAAAAGCGGAGGAGGCGACCTGCCCCAAGTGCGGCAAGCCCTATCCGCACGGTACGCGCGTTTGCCCCCGTTGTGCCTCCAAGGCACGCGCCGTTGGGCGACTTTTGGGACTTGCAAAAAAAGAGTGGTGGCGTATTGCAATATCTGTAGTGCTCTTTTTTGTGAGTACGGGCGTGAGCATCGTTATTCCCATGATCAACCGTGTCATGGTGGACGATTACATTCAAAACAACACCGTAGAGCCTTCAAGCGTTGTGCTGTTGGGCTTTTTGGGCATTGTGTTTTCGCTGTTGGGCGCCAATATCCTGCGCCGCTTGATCGGTATGGGGCGCAACTACTTTTTGACCATAGCAGGCAATAACCTTATCGTGCGCTTGCGCGATGCGGTATTTTGCAAGATCCAAGAGCTTTCCATCGCCAAGGTGTCCTCGCGCACGTCGGGCGAATTGATGAAGCGTGTCAACGGTGACACACGGCAGATCAAGCAATTTTTGATCAATCAGATCCCCAACATTTTAGAGCAGATCCTGCTCTTGATCTCTATTTCGATCATTCTGTTCGTATATGACCCGCTCATGGCGCTCCTGATTCTGGTGCCCATGCCCTTGGTAGCGCTTGCGTTCCGTTTGTTCTGGCGCTTTATGCGCGTCATGTTCAACCGCCGCTGGCAGGTCAATTCGCAGGCAAGTGCCATTTTGCACGATATCTTTTCGGGTATTCGCGTGGTCAAGGCCTACGGTATGGAAAAACGCGAGGAAGAACGCTTTGTCAACATGGCGGCGCAAGAGAAGGAGCTTCAATTGCGCATCGAACGCTTTTGGGCGGTATTGATGCCTCTGTTGCATTTCTTAATGGGTTTTGGCGAGTTCGTTCTGCTGTACTACGTGGGCAGGCAAATGCTCAACGGACAAATGACGGCAGGTGAAATGTCGCAGTTCTCCTCTTACACCTCCATGGTGTTCGGCCCCTTGATGGCATTGATGAACTTCCCGCGTCAGTTCATGCATATGATGACCTCGCTTACGCGCGTGTATGAGATCATGGACGAGACGGTGGACGTGGAAAACGGCGAGCAACAGCAGCTCAATGACCTGCAAGGCTACATCGACGTCAACCACGTGGCGTTTGGTTACGAGGAATCGGACGAGGTTTTGCACGACGTGGATCTGCACGTCAAGCCGGGTGAGTTCATCGGCTTGGTCGGTAAATCGGGCGTTGGAAAATCGACGCTGATCAACCTCATTATGCGTATGTACGACGTGGACGAGGGCTCTATCTGCATTGACGGCGTGGACGTGCGCAACATTTCGCAAGAGGCTCTGCGCTCGCAAATGGGCGTGGTATTGCAGGAGAATTTCCTGTTTACCGGTTCGGTCTATCAAAACCTGACCTACGCCAAGCCGACCGCTACGCGCGAGGAGGTCATTCAAGCCGCAAAAATGGCAGGTGCACACGAGTTTATCATTCGCTTGCCCGATGGTTACAATACCTACGTGGGCGAAAAGGGACACACCCTTTCGGGCGGTGAGCGCCAGCGCATCTCCATTGCGCGCGCCCTGTTGCACAACCCCAAGATCCTGATTTTGGACGAGGCGACCGCGTCGCTGGATACCGAGACCGAAAAGCTGATTCAGGACGCCTTGGCGATGCTTTCTTCGGGGCGTACCACCATTGCCATTGCGCACCGTCTGTCCACCCTGCGCAACGCAACGCGTCTGGTGGTAATGGATAAGGGCACAATCGCGGAGATTGGTACACACGACGAGCTGATGGAAAAGGAAGGCATTTATTACGGCTTGGTCATGGCGCAAAGAGAAATGACAAAAATGAACTGATTTTTCCTTACAGAAAAGAGAGAGCTGAACGGACGATGTTTCCGCGTTGCTCTCTCTTTTCTTTTTATTGTCGGTTTTGTATTTGCATCGTGAAGCAGAATCCTGTGGTGCTTTTCAAATCTCCACATTGTGCGTTTTGGAATGAGGGTTATACGGAACCCTTCTTTTTGCTGTTGCAGACTTTTATCAGATAAATACCTGCCGCAACTACAAAGTCGATGACGATGAGCACATATAGGATAGACTCTACCGTTTGATAGATGGATCTTGCATTGCTAACGGCACGCTCGCTAATGACCGTTACGGGCATTTGATCCTCCGACGACGGGGTGAATTCGATCAGCCAATAAAGATCGGGATTGTAGCAGTAGATGCAAATATCCTCTCCGCTTGAGTTTTGTATTCCGCCATATATTTTTTGATGCCCAAACGTATCACCGGGGAACTCGGGATGGCTTGGAGGTATGGTCAGAGGCTCGCCGTTTACAAGAGGCGTGCCGTAGATGTCTCTGTACCAATTGTCATAATCGTTTTCTACAAACGCCTTGAAATCGTTGCAATCCTCAAAAACGTTTATTTCCAAGAACCTCTTCCAGTCAACAAAGCTCCAAACGACGGCACATACGACCAAAATCAGTGCGATGGCAGTTGCCGCAAAAAGTGTTTTTTTCAGTAGCTTTTTATTTTGTTCGAGCTGTTCCCGTTGCTTTTCGTTAAGAACCAATAAGCTGCAGTTACAGAGAATTTTGCGAATGCGGAACGTGTAAATGATATAGCAAACAACAAAAGCAATTGACATATAGAGAAGACCGTAGACCACCCATCCGTCAAATGCCAAGCCATAATTTGCGCCGTTGATAAGCGTTATAATCGGCAAACAGAACGCAAGGGTCATGAGTATGATGAAGAATATCTTTACCGAGTTGCGCACCATATCGGAGTTTGCGTTTTTGATTTTTTCGACGTATTCTGTCTCCTCCTCGTCAATGAGCAATCTGAAACTCACGGTAAAGCAGATCTGACATATTGTAGCTGCTACGAAGAATATGCTTGCAAGGCAAAAGCCGAGCAGACCTTTTGAAAAGCCGAGATTGCATATCATTGCGGTTATCAAGCCTACGACGGTAAGACCAATTGAAATAAAGGAGAGGTTGGTAAACTTCTTTTTTCTGCTGTAGAGCATCAGCTTGAACTGCTTATCGCTTTTGGCTTTATGCTTACTTGATGTTTCCTCCGATGTTGTTTCGCGGTCGGGGTTATTTCGTTCTCCGCGCAAAAGCTCGTCGGTTGTGATGCCGAAGATCTCTGCGATCGAAGGGATTAGTGAAAGCTCCGGCGTACACTCGTCGCACTCCCATCGGCTCACCGTTTTATCTGAAACAAAGAGTTTTTCGCCGAGCTCCTTTTGTGTTATGCCGTTGGCTTTACGCAAAGCCGATATGAATTTGCCTATTGTTTTCTTTTCCATAGTATGCCTCCTCGAAATTCGGGTGTTCTTATGCTTACATTCTATCATTTCGTCAGAAGGAATGCAACCCTTAAACAAAGGAATCGCTCTCTAAATGCGAGAATTGTCTGTTTTTGTATGTGTGCAAAGCTTTGATGACAGCATTCCGTTATCAAATGCAAGTAAAAAAACCGACCTGCAATGATTTTTGATCACAGGTCGGCTTTGAAAAACAGGATAAAGCTTATGCCTTGTCTGCAGGCTTTTTTTGAGCAGCGCGCTCATAAAGGATCTCGGTTGCAAACGCCAATTTGGTAATGACGTTTTGCTTTTTGGGGTAGCAGTAGAAGGAGTCGTTTTCCACCGAAATATCAAAGCAATCGGCGGCTTTGACGTAGCACCAATCGTATTCGATGTGAAGGCTGTTGTTTTGAATGGGCAGACGTTGAATGCGGTAATCCTCTCCGTTATAGTGACCCGTAAGGATAAAGCCGTTTTGCTCGTCGTGCGTGACCTTGGCATCTCCAAGGTGGTCGAATTTCCAACAACGTGGCTGCGAATATACGTCTACATCGTCGCTAAAGGAGTATTCGCCGCGCTCGATCTCAGCTTTGACCTGCTCACGCTCCCACAAATACCAATCGGGCACGTGCGTAAATTCGGTCTCGCCCTCGGTCGCGCGCAGATCTCCGTTTTCGCACAGCTCCCAGCGCTTGCCGCAGGCGGTGCAAAAGACGTGCGTCCCTTCGGAGGACATCGCCTCTTTTTTGCAATGCGGGCATTGGTAAAGGATCTTGTGCAAGCCCTCTGCGCGGTAGGGCTCGGTGATCAGGATATTGTTCTCTTTTTGGTACTCGTATTCGTTGTACGAGAGTGCTTTTTTGAGGTGCTCGTTGATCTGGGCTACGCTCATGGCGTCGATCTGCTCGGGCGTGAGCGAGAGGGTAGCAACGGTATGGAGCGGAACCTTACGCGGCTTGCGGAAGTTCCAAAAGGGGGAGTGCAGGTGATTGCCGTGGTGAACGATGGTCATAACGGGCACACGTGCACGCTTGACCAATGCACCCATCGAATCGGGCATATAAGAGGTGATACCGCAGGGGGAGTAGCGCGCCTCGGGGTACATACAAAGCACGTCACCGCGACGGAGCACGTGGTAGATCGATTTGATCAGTGCAAGGTCGGTAATGTACTTTCGCGTACCAATGGCGCCAATGAGCTCCATGAGCCACGGGCGGCGGTAAAAGCCGTCAAGCGCCACCACGTTGTTTACGCGATGCGGCGTGGTGATCATTGCGGCGAGCTCAAAATCGATGAAATACATGTGATTGGAAAGGATGATGTAGGGGGGCTTGAGACCTTCCAGACCGATTTTTTCGATCTTGTATTTTTTGCCAATGAGCAGGATCTTGGAAAGTACCCAGATCAAATAGACGAAAAACAGGGGCTGACGGATGGGGCGTCGCGCGTAGTTGTAGCGCTTTTTGTTTTTGTAATTGACGTCGATGTTTCCGTTTTGAGTCATAGTTCCTCCGTTTAATTTGACGTTGTGGTCACCTTGAGCATTATAGCATATTTTGTCGAATAAATCAAGCATTTTTTTAAGATTGATGAAAAACAGATTGCTTTTTTTGCACTTTGGTGTTATAATGTATAGGCAAAGCAACAAAACGGAGGTTATTATGATTTTTTTATATATTTTGGCAGGGCTTTTGGCGTTGGTGCTTGCTACCTCGCTGATTTGCTTTTTGCGTATTTTTTACAATCCGCGCCGCGAAAAAACACCCGAATATCCTCTGCCCGCAGGGGAGATTTATGAACCGCATCACGAACAAATGATCGAATGGATCAAAAGGGCGCACTCTTTACCGCACACCGAGGTCAGCATTCGCTCACACGATGGGTTAAAGCTTTGCGGTACGTATTACGAATTTGAAAAAGGAGCACCGATCGATATTCTGTTCCACGGTTATCACGGCTGTGCCAAGCAGGATCTTTCGGGCGGCGTATTCCGTTGCCGCGCGCTGGGGCACAACGTGCTTATTGTCGATCATCGCGCTGCAGGAAAGAGCGAGGGTCATGTGATCACCTTTGGCATCAATGAGAGTCGTGATTGTGTCGCATGGGCGCACTATGTGGCAAGAGAAATCGATCCCAACGCCAAGATCTTTTTGGGCGGCATTTCCATGGGGGCGGCAACGGTTTTGATGGCATCGGCAATGGAGCTGCCCACAAACGTGGTGGGTACGGTTGCCGATTGTGGCTATACCTCTGCACGCGATATCATCAAAAAGGTCATTCGCGATATGCACCTGCCTGCCGATCTGCTCTATCCCTTTGTGCGCATAGGTGCGCGGTTGTTTGGTAGATTTGATCCCGATGAAAATTCTCCCATCGCTTCTATGCCCAACTGCCGCTTGCCCGTTATCTTCTTCCACGGCGAAACCGATGCCTTTGTGCCGATTTCCATGAGCCGTGAGAACTATGAGGCTTGTACGGCATCCAAGCACTTTGTCATTACGCCAAATGCAGGGCACGGACTGTGTTTTCCCGTTGATCCCCCCACCTATGTTCGGGAGATCAAAGCGTTTTTTGAGCCTTTAATAGGAGAATAAAGAGATTTGAACGGGATGGCTTGCGAGGAAGTTTTTGCAAAAAATCCCCACGCCTCTTAAAACCTATGCAAAGAGAAGAGCGATGAATCCCTGCTTTTCAGAGAGGAGCTGTCACATTTGACGAGACCGAAAAAGCCCGTGGGAAAAAGAAAAAAAGCCCCACTCGCCGTCAAAAACGAAAAATGAGACAGGATAAGGTTGAATTTCTTCGAAATTCTCCAAATATTTACGGGCTTTTTCTATCGTCGCTTTTGGGGCTCGACGTACCCACGTACGCCTCACGTCCCAAAATCGACAATTCTCGCCTAAATCTGCCTAGCCACTTTGGGGGTGTCTCAAATTTTGCATTTGAGACACCCATTTTTTTATCACTTGAAAAACCTTTAAAAGATTGTGGGGAAGCTTTTCAAAAGCTTCCCCACAAAAAATTAAATCATCTTATTCGCTTCTCAAAGCCTCAACAGGGTTTCGTCTTGCGGCAACGCCGGAGGGGAAGACACCTGCGATGAGGGTAAGTCCCATGCTGATGGCGACCAGGATGATGCCTGCCAAGGGGGGAAGGACTGCTTTTAGGTTTGCAAGTCCTGTCAGGTGGAAGAGAATGATATTGATCAGCACGTTGCAACCAAGGGTAATGGCAATACCGAGAGCACCGGCAACAAATCCGACGATCAATGTTTCGGCGTTAAACACGCGGCGAATATCCTTTTTGGAAGCACCGATTGCACGCAGGATACCGATCTCCTTGGTTCTCTCCAAAACCGAGATATAGGTAATGATACCGATCATAATGGAGGATACCACCAGAGAGATGGCAACGAATGCAATGAGGACGTAGGTGATAGCATCTACGATAGTAGTGACAGAGGACATCAAGAGGGCAACGTAGTCGGTGTAGGAGATCTGCTTTTCCTCGCTTACGCCGTTGTTGTATTCGGTGATCAGCGCCGCGATCTCGTCTTTGTTTTCAAAGGTGTCGCAGTAGAGGTTGATCGCGCTGGGGGAATCGAGCGAGACCTGACCCAACAGGGTAAGGTTCTTTTCGTAGGTCGAGTCGGAGTAATCGTCCAAATACTCGTCGTACAGAGCCTCAAACTCCTTATCGCCAAGGGTTGCCAGCGTGCCGTTCATCATCATGAGCAGTTCCTCGGGAGTTTTGCCCTGCAGCATTTGAGAAACGCCTGCGGCGTACTCTTTCACGTAAACCTCTTTAAAGGATTGGTAGAAGGTGTAGCGCAGCATATCGTCGTCAATGGCTGCAATTGCGGCTTGTGCATCCTCTGCCGACATTCCTTGCGCCTGCATCAGGGCAAAGACGGCAAAGGGACGCAAGCCACCTGCCGCGGCAACGCGATTTTCAAATTCTGTGGTGATCTGCTCTTCGGTGGGGGTAGCGATCAGCTTGGTGAACATTTCCAGCTTTTGTGCATCGCTCATCACAGCCATTTGCGCCAAAACAGCCTCTTTCTTTTCGGCAGGGGTCAGCTCGGTAGTACCCGCAACCTTAAAGGGCTTGCCCGTCAGTACGTCGGTGTCGGGGTCTGCGATCTGTGCTTGAATGAGATTGGAGGACGCGGTCTTTTCAATTGCGTACTCGGTCAATTCGGAGGTGTAAGCGATCGTGCCGCTCAAAATGGAAGAGGAGGTGTTTTCGCCGGGGCGAATGATACCCGAGATCTTGAGGTCGATGCCAAGCTTTTCGTTGTCGTAGAGGAAGGAAAGCCCCGAAGCGTTTTCGCTTACGTTTGCGTAGGTGCCGTCAAGCTGCTTTTGGTAGCATTCGGATTGCAACAGCAAGCGGAACTCCATATTGCAAAGCTCCTCATAGGTCCAGCTCTTGGCAAGAGACGTATCTACTACCTCGCCCTTGGATGCCGCCATCAGGGCTTCCATGATCTCTGCTTCGGTGCGAAGACCAAGCGCGTAGAGTGCCAGGTCGCTGATCTCATTTTGCTTGTTGACGACCAAAACGACCTCGTTGTAAGCGGAGGGCCAGTTACCGTGAATGAGTTCGTACTCGTCCTTGATCAAGGAGTTGATCTTTTCGTCCTCGGTAACGCCGGGCAGCATTTCCTGCCATACGTTAAAGGTGGACATCATGGGAGAACCCATACCGCCCATCATCGAGCCTGCCGCACTGCCCGACATACCGCCGCCGTAAATGGCGTTGATCAGCTCCATGACGTCGGATTTGATCACGGCACCGTCTGCATCCTTTACCAGCACGTTCCAATTAAAGTTGTACTGATACTGAATAGCGGTCAGATATTCTTTAAATGCCTCGGTCGATTCCAAGTGTTCCTTAAACGACTTGAGGTCGTTTTTGTTGGTCTCGGCAGAGTTGAGCGAGTTCATCAGCTCCACGATAATGGTGCTTTCATACACCTTGTCCAAGGGGCGGTCAAGGTCCTTATTCTCTTCGGTCTGCATCATGGTGGTGATGAGCGAGGAGAGGTCGGTCGATTCTGCATAGAGCTGAATGGGGTAGCTTGCCAGCGTGTCACGCTGTACCGAGTTGATATAGTTGTTGACACCCGTGGAGACCGAAAGGATCAGCGCAATACCGATGATACCGATCGAGCCCGCAAAGGAGACCATAAAGGTTCTCGCTTTTTTGGTCATGAGGTTGTTAAGCGAGAGGGAGAGCGCGGTAAAGAAGGACATTGACTTTTTGCGCTTGGGCGTGGTCGAGGGACGCGCGGGAGCGGTCGGCTTTTTGGCTACAGTCGTTTCGGTACGGGGCAGATAAACGCCCTTGCTTGTAATGGGAGAGAGGAATTTTTGCAGCTTGGAGGGGGCACGGTTCTGTGCTTCGTCCTTGCCGTTGTAGGGGTTGGTGTCGCCAACTACGCGACCGTCCAAAACGCGAATGATACGCGAGGAGTATTCCTTGGCGAGGTCGGGGTTGTGGGTGACCATAATGATCAGCTTGCGCTTGGAGATCTTGCGCAGAATATCCATGATCTGAATACTGGTTTGTGTATCCAAAGCACCCGTGGGCTCGTCGGCAAGCAGAATGTCGGGGTCGTTGACCAATGCGCGCGCAATGGCAACGCGTTGCATTTGACCGCCCGAGAGCTGTGAGGGCTTTTTGTGGAGCTGATTGCCAAGACCCACGGCGGCGAGTGCCTTTGCAGCACGGCGACGGCGCGCCTTGCGAGATGCACCCGACAGCGTGAGTGCAAGCTCTACGTTTGCCAACACGGTTTGGTGGGGAATGGGGTTGTAGCTTTGGAAGATAAAGCCGATGGAGTGATTGCGGTAGGTATCCCAGTCGGCGTCGGTGTAACGCTTGGTGGATACGCCGTTGATGATCAGGTCGCCGCTGGTGTACTGGTCAAGACCGCCGATGATGTTGAGCATGGTGGTCTTTCCGCAACCGGAAGGGCCGAGGATCGAGACGAACTCGCTTTGGCGAAAACGCAGATTGACACCTGCCAGAGCACGTACGCTCGTGCCGCCCGTTGTGTAATCTTTAACGATTTTTCTCAGTTCGAGCAATTTGATTGCCTCCTAAAAAATAATAAATAATTATGGAACAATAAAATATTATAGCACCCGTTTTTAAATTGGGTATGAACAAAGCCGACGGTTTTGCGTGGAGATTGTGAAAATTGCGTGATTTTTTTCGTTTACGATGCATCGGTAACGCCAAGTGAGAATTGGCTGTTGTAAAGGTGATGGTAAAAGCCCTGTGCGGCAAGCAGTTCCTTGTGCGTGCCTTGCTCTACGATCTTTCCGTCACGCATGACCAAAATGAGGTCGGCAGACTCAATGGTAGAGAGGCGGTGTGCCACGATAAAGGAGGTGCGTCCCTGCATCATTTGCGCAAAGGCATCGCGGATCTTCAGCTCCATACGGGTATCGATCGAGGAGGTCGCCTCGTCGAGAATGAGCATGGGGGGGAGTACCAGCATCACGCGTGCGATGCAAAGCAATTGCTTTTGCCCCTGCGAAAGAGCGCCACCGTTCTCTCCCAATACCGTATCGTAGCCCTGCGGCAGACGCTTGATAAAGGAGTGGGCATGTGCAGCCTTTGCCGCGGCGATCATTTCCTCGTCGGTGGCATCGGGCTTGCCAAGGCAAATGTTTTCACGAACCGTAGCCGCGCGCAGCCAGGTGTCTTGCAGGACCATGCCGTACGAGGCGCGCAGAGAGTGTCGGGTGATGTTTCGTACGTCGGTGCCATCTATGCAGATCGCTCCCGACTTGACATCGTAAAATCGCATGAGCAGATTGATCAGCGTCGTTTTGCCGCAACCCGTAGGGCCAACGATGGCAATACGCTGTCCGGGCTTGACCGCAAGGTTGAGGTCGCGGATCAGATCCTGCTCGGGCGTATAGGAGAAGGTAACGCCATCCAAGAGGACGTTGCCGTCGGGATCGTCGAGGACAACGGCATCGGCGGCATCGGGCGTGAGCTCCTGCTCGTCCAACAGGGCATAGACGCGACCTGCGCAGGCAAGCGCGTTTTGCAGCTCGGTCAATACACCCGATATCTCGTTAAAGGGCTTGGTGTATTGGTTGGCGTAGTTGAGAAAGACCGAGAGCGCACCAACCGTCAACGTTGCGCCGGGGGTGATGCAGAGCAAAGCGCCTACCAGCGCAACGCCTGCGTAAACGAGGTTATTGACAAATCGGGTAGAAGGGTTGGTAATGGAGGAGAAGAAGGTGGCGCGCAGGGCACATTTGCCAAGACGTGCGTTGACCTCATTGAACTCCTCCTGCGCGGCTTTTTCGCGGTCAAAGGCAACGAGGATCTTGTGATTGCCGATGTATTCGTCGATCATGGCAGTCTGCTCGGCTCTGGTTTCGGATTGCTTGCGGAAGAGTGAGTAGGTGCGTTTTGCAATGAATGCGGCAACGAACAGAGAGAGCGGTGTGATCAAGATGACCACGAGTGCGATCTGCCAACGAAGTGTGAGCATGATCACGAGCGTTCCGAGGATGGTGATGACACCGGTAAAGAGCTGTGCAAAGCCCAACAAAAGTCCGTCGGTGAATTGATCGACGTCGGTGATCATACGGCTGACGGTGTCGCCTACGCTACAGCTGTCCAAATAGGAGAGCGGCAGACGTTGCAGCTTCTCAAACGCCTCGCGGCGCAGGCGGCGCACCATACCGTAGGTGATACGGTTGTTGATGACGTTCATCAGCCATTGGAAGAGTGCCGAGAGCATGGTGCAAATGCCGATGAGGATGCAAATATCTGTCACACTGCTCCAATTGACCTGTCCTTTCCCGACAATGGCATCAATGGCGTCACCTGTCAGGAGCGGAACGTAGAGTGAGAGTGCTACCACGGCGGCGGCAAGCAGAAGAGAGATGCAAAGTGCAAGACGGTAGTGTCGCAAGCCTGCGACAACGCGGGCGAGGGTGCGGCGGTCAAAGGAAAACTTCTTTTTCATGCCGTTTCACCTCCTTTGCCGTATTGCGATTGATGAATCTCGCGATAGACCTCACAACGCGCCAACAGCTCGTCGTGCTTGCCTGCATCGGCAAGGCGACCGTCCTCCATTACAAGGATCAGGTCGGCGTGTCGAATGGCGGAGGTGCGCTGTGCAATGACGAAAACGGTGGGGGTGTGTGGGAGTGTGCGCAATGCGGCGCGCAACGCGGCATCGGTTGCATAATCGAGCGCGGCAGAGCTGTCGTCCAAAATCAAAATGTCGGCGTTTCGAACCAACGCACGGGCAATGGTCAATCTGGCGCGCTGACCGCCCGAAAAGTTCTTACCGCTCTGCAATACGGGCTCGTCCAAGCCTTTCTCCTTTTGGAGCACGAAGTCCTTTGCCTGTGCGCGTTCCAATGCCGCCCACAGCTCCTCGTCGGTGGCATCGGGCTTGCCCCAAAGCAGGTTGGAGCGAACCGTGCCGCTGAACAAAACGGCTTTTTGCGGTACGATGGCGATTTGTGCGCGCAGACCGTCGGGGTCAAGCGTGCGCACGTCCTTGCCACCTACCAATACGCGACCTTGGGTGGCATCGTAAAAGCGTGGGATCAGGTTGATCAGAGAGGTCTTGCCCGAGCCGGTCGAGCCGATGATGCCAACGGTTGCGCCGCGCGGAGCGGAGAAGGTAATGTCCGAAAGCGTTTCCTCGGCGTTGCCCTCATAGGTCAAAGAGACGTTCTCAAAGCGTACGGCGGTGTCGTCGGCGGTCTGCTCCTCATCGGGGCGCACCGACATCCCCGCAGGGGTATCGAACACGGCTTGTACGCGGTCGGCGGAGGCAAGTGCCTTGTTGACGGTAAAGATGGTGTTTGCAAATTTGACGAGCTCTACAAGAATCTGCGCCATGTAGTTGGTCAAGGCTACCACGTCGCCCTGCGACATAGAGCCTACCTCTACCAGCTCTGCACCCGAGAGCAGGAGCACGATCACGCCCGTGTTAACGACGATCAGGGTGAGCGGATTCATCAGTGCCGCAATTCTGCCTGCCAGATTTTGCACGCGGTTGTGTTCCTCGTTGGCGGCGGCAAAACGCGTGATCTCATCCTCCTCGCGGCAGAGCGCGCGCAACACGCGCACACCGCTCAGGTTTTCACGGGTGACCTTTGTCACGCGGTCGAGGTTGGCTTGCACGCGGCGGTACATGGGGCGGTTTTTGAGCATGATCGAAAAAACAATCAGCGTCAAGAGCGGAATGACGACCGCAAACACCCATGCGCCCAAAGGATCTACCAAAAACGCCATGGCGGCGGCTCCCAGCACGATGATGGGGGAGCGGAGCAAAAGGCGGAGTGTGAGATTGATGGCGGATTGCACCTGATTAACGTCACCCGTCATGCGCGTGATGAGCGTGGACGTGCCGATACGGTCTGTCTCGCCGTAGGAGAGCTTTTGAATGTGCGCAAACAGATCTTGGCGCAGGTCAGTGCTAAAGCCAACAGCGGCGCGAGCTGCGTAATACTGTGCAATGAGCGAGCAGGTCAAGCCCACCACCGCAAAGCCGATCAAAAGCCCGAAGCCCGAGCCGATCATGGCGCGATCCTCACCGTGAATGCCGCGGTCGATGATCAGCTTGACCACAAGCGGTACCAGAAGGTCAAAAATCGCCTCCAACAGCTTAAACAAGGGGCTGATGACGCATTCCTTGCGGTAAGGCTTTAAATATTTCAACAGTTTTTTCATACGTTCAAGCAAGAATTCCTTTCCGAGTGGTATCTAACCTTATTATTATACGCTCAATTTATGTCTTGCTTTTGTATAATTTATGAACATTTGCGTTTGTGCTCTGCTATCTGTCTTTTTTGAGGTTTTTTAAGATTTTTTGAGAAAAACGCTTGACAAACAATACTGTGTGTGATATAGTATTATGCGAGAGGGGGTATCGTATGGATATTCAGCTGAAAAGAGGACTTTTGGACGTATGCGTTCTGGCGGCGATCCGCAAGGAGGATTCCTACGGCTATCAGATCATCAAGCAGATCAAGCCGTATCTTGAAATTTCGGAGTCCACGCTTTATCCGATCTTGCGCAGGCTTGAGGAGTCGGGGCAGTTGACCGTGCGCGCCGTGGAGCACAACGGGAGATTGCGAAAGTATTATCACATTACCGCAAGCGGACTTGCACGATTGAAGGATTTTACAAACGAGTGGAAGGAAATGATGGCGATCTATCAATTTGTAACGGGAGGAAAGAAAGCATGACGAAACAAGAGTTTTTAAACGGATTGCGTGCGCGCTTGTACGAGCTGCCGCCCAAGGACGTGCGCGAAACGTTGGAATATTACGGCGAAATGATCGACGATTGCGTGGAAAACGGAATGTCGCAGGAGAATGCCGTGAAGAAGATGGGCAGTCTTGATGAGGTTGCCGCGCAGATCCTTGCCGGTTCGTCCGTGCGCCAAAGAGTGACGCGCGCCTTGACGAATCAGCAGGCAAAAAAGGGAAAGGGCTGGACGGTCGCGCTTATTTGTGTGGGCTTTCCCGTATGGTTTCCGCTTTTGGTGTCTGCCGTTGCGGTCATTATCTCGCTTCTTGCCACACTTTGGAGCGTGGTCGTCTCCCTGTGGGCTTGCTTTGGTGCATTCGTCGGTACTGCCGCAGGCACCCTTTTGTTGAGCTTTGCCTATCTGTTTAGCGGATTTGGGCTGTTGAGCGTGCTGTGCATTGGTGCCGCTCTCGTATGCACAGGGCTTGCCATTCTGTTCTTTTTCGGTTGCCTTTCCGCCACCAAGGGCTCGGCAAAGCTGACCAAGCTCGTTTTTTTAAAGCTGTTTGGTAAAAAGCAAAGGAGGAGTGCAAAATGAGCAAGAAAATAATGGTATGGTTGCTGATAGCGGCGATCATGATCGTGTCGGGCGGTGTGATCTTTGCCGTTGCCATGACCCTCAATGGTTGGAACTTTGACCTGCTTGATACCGACGAGCTGGAGACGAATACGCACGTTATAGAGGCGAATTTTGAGGATATCGATATCGACGTTGACGAGGCGGACGTCATCCTTCTTCCGTCCGATGACGGGGAATGCCGCGTGGTATGTGTGGAGAAGGCGCGCTTGCGGCATACGGTCGGCGTGCAGAACGGCGTATTGATTCTGCGCGAAAACGATGAAAAGCAAAAAGTATGGTACGATTACGTCGGCATCTTCAAGCAAACGCCTACCGTAACCGTTTATTTACCAAAGAGGATATACGGTGCACTTTGTATAAAGGGGCGCACGGGGGACGTGCAAATTTCCAAGGA
>JAZQYE010000184.1:0-9567 GCA_045633385.1 Eubacteriales bacterium
ACCACCGCTCAAGGTTTCGGTGTATCCCGAGGGCAGGGTCAGGTACGCCGTAACACCTGCGGGGATCTCAACCTCGTAATAAACGACGTCCTCCTTATAGTACCAATGCACGCGGATCATTCCGTTGCGCGAATCGATCGACGCCTCGGCAAAGCCCAAGCGACGGTCGGGGTGCGGTGCAATGGTGACCTCGCGGTAAGCGGGAGCGTGCTCGGTGGTCTCGATACCAATCATCTTTCCAAACATCCAATCGTACACGGCACCGTAAGCGTAGTGGTTAAAGGAGTTCATATCGGTGCTCCAAAAGCTGCCGTCCTCCTTCAGGCTGTTCCAATGCTCCCACATGGTGGTAGCACCGCGCGTAACCGAGTAGAGCCAAGAGGGGTTCTGCTCCTGCAGGAGCAACGCGTAGGCAATATCCAAATGTCCGTTATCGCTCAATACGTGCAACAAATACGGCGTGCCCACAAAGCCCGTGGTCATGCGCATTCCGTTCTCGCAAATCATTTCGGCAAGTCGGTCGGCAAAGCGTTGGCGGTCCTGCTCCTCACAAAGATTAAAGTAAAGAATGAGGGTATAAGCCGTCTGCGTTTCACGCGGCGGATTTTTTTGTCCGCGCTCAAACAGATCTGTATATTGCATCAGTTCCCCATTGGGAAGATAATGCTTGCGAAAAGCGGCAACAACGTTTTGATAGAGTGCCTCGTACTCGCGCACGTCCATCCCAAGAGCCTTGCCCGCCTTGATCAGGAGCGAGGTGGAATATGCAAAATACGCGCTTGCGATCAAGTCGGTGGAGGTTGCGCCAACATAGCTATCCTCGCCGTGATCCATGGCAAGCCAATCGCCAAAGTGATTGCCGCCGAGCCACAAAAATTCCTCGGGGCCTGTGTTGTGCATATAATCGACCCATTTTTTCATCATGGGATAATTTTTCTTTAACAGCTTTTTGTTTCCATAGGCGCGGTAGATCTCCCACGGAACGATGCACGCGGCATCTGCCCACGCTGCAGAGATTTGAGGATTGCCCCGGAAGCAATACGGAACAACGGGCGGAATGCCGCCCTCCGGCGTTTGATCCAACGCCAGATCTCCCATCCATTTTGTAAAGAACTTTTCTACGTCGTAGTTGATCGCACCCGTGCGGCAGAACACCTCGGTGTCTCCCGTCCAACCAAGGCGCTCGTCGCGCTGTGGGCAATCGGTGGGAATATCCAAATAATTGCTCTTCTGCCCCCATATGACGTTGTGATAGAGCTGATTGATCTTCTCGTTTCCGCAGCGGAACTGTCCCGTGCGCTTCATATCGGAATGCACGACAACGGCGCGGAAGCAGTTGAGATCCACTTCCTCGAACGGATACTCGACCAGGTGCACGTAGCGGAAGCCATGGAATGTATAGGAAGGCTTAAAAACATCCTCACCGCCACTGCACACGTATCGGTTTTCGCTGCGTGCACTGCGCAAATTGGCATTGTAAAAGTTGCCGTCACGATCCAAAACCTCGCCGTGATGAAGCACGATTCGTGAGCCGCGCGGTGCGCAAATGCGAACCTCTACGTAGCCCGTCATATTTTGACCAAAATCGAGCACCGTCTCACCCTTGGGGGTGCGGATCAGCGCAACGGGAGCAAGCCGCTCCTGCTCACGGATCCATTCACCAACCTGCGGCACAAGCTTGGTGTTTACGTCAGACAAAACGGCGTTCCCAATTTTGATAATGGGCGCGGTCTTATCCACCGTTTCACCGTGATAAATATCGGTATAAAGCACCTCGGAGGAATAGACCTCCCAATCGGTATCCGACAGGATCGCCTCGCGACTGCCGTCCGTATAGGTCAGGTCAAGGGAGGCGATCACCGAGGTGTGATCTCCCCAAAGTCCTCGTTGCGTGCCGCCTCCGATATGTCCGATCGCCCAGCCGTTGCCCACACCAATCGAAATGCAGTTGGATGCACCCAGGAGCGCGGTCACGTCGTAGGTCTGATATTGTAAGCGGCGTTTGGTTGTCCATCCCGGTGTCAAAACCGCATCGGTAACGCGAGAGCCGTTGATGCGCGCCACGTAGTTGCCCACAGAAGAGACCGACAGCATCGCTTTTTTAAGATGCTTGGTAATAGAAATATGCTTTTGAAAATCGGCAACGCCATCCGACGGAGCGGGCGACGCGATCCATTTGGCTTGTTGAATCATAAAACATTCCTTTCAAATCGGTAAGCGAGATCATCAGATCAGATCCAGTGCGTGTCCCTCGGGCAGGGGCGGATATTCGTCCTCCAAATTGTCGGAGTACCAATAAGCCACCGACGAAATATCATCCTGCAGGGGCTGGTATGCGTGATTTTTGTACCAGCCAAGGGCTTGAATGGTTACGCGCAGATCGTTTTTGAAATAGATGGGGTCGGTGATGTGCCAGCGATACATATCAAAATAACGCTGTGAGGTGTAGCACTCGTCGGTTCTTCCCACCTTGGAAAGCCCCACGTAGGGGGTGCAAAACTCGATGTATTTCTGGTCGATCTCAAAATCGTACGAGCCGCAAAAATAATCCTCGGTTCCCGTACCGCAAATGGTGGGAAATTCGGTGTCGCCGTCGATAAAGAATTTGATCTCGCCCTCGCCCCACCAGCCGTTGGACTTAACGCCCCAATGCATAAACGTACCAACGTACTGTCCGTTGCCCTTGATATTATCCAAAATAACGTAATCCTCTTTAAAGGGGAGCGGGTTAACGCGACGGAACTGCGCGTGGAAATAGAGCGCGCCCGGATCAAGCTGCTTCTCCTCGCAATCGATCTGATAGTAAATATTGGTATCGGTCTCGCCGCGGTTTTCTACCTCTATGCGAAAGCCCTTAAAATACGGCATTTCAAAGTAGCAGTTCATCGCGCGGCGCGGGTTACAGCAAATGGCAAGGCTGGTCAGCTGACGGTAATCGAGGATATCGGTATTTGCAAAAAAATCCGAAAGAGGCGCACAAACGGCAGGCGACGTTTGCCCGTCAAAATAAATGCGCAAAATGAGCTGACGACCAACCTTTGCGTTGTCGGTGATCCAGATGTGCTTGATGGCACCCTGCCCCTTTACGTCGGCAAGATTCGCCTTGGTACCTGCCTTTATGACGATATAGGGATTGACCTTCCACCCCCTGCCAAGCTCACGCGCGGCGTACGAGGCACTGCCCTCTCCAATTTCTGCCATGCCTCCCCTTCCCTTCTCTCCCGTCAAATTTTCGGGAGAGACCGAAAAGGTCTTAATATCTTTTTTCAAGCTCAATTGACTCAGCATCATTCGTTCTCCTTTACAACCGCTCTTTTTCGAGCGTTTTTTTCTTATTGTTATTATAACAAAACACGGTGGCATTGTCAATATCAAATTTTGATCAAAAGAAATTTTTGCTTGCATATTATGCAAAAGCGGCTCATATATTGTAGCACAAAACAAAAAAAGAGGAGGACTATCCCCATGAAGCACACATCAACCGAATTGACCGAAATTCAGCAGCCCAACAAATTGAAAACCTTTTTTGAAAAAATCGGCAAACGAAACCTGATCATTGCCTGCGCAGTGGTACTGATTGGTGCCGCCGTATGGATGAATTGGCTCTTGTTTGCAGGTAACGAAAACGATGGCTACGACGGCTACGATCAGCCCAGCGGCAACCTCTCCGACGATCTGCAAAACAACGATGGCGGCAACGTCAACAGCGATAACGCTTATTTTTCGGCAACGCAGGTCAGCCGTCAGCGCGCACGCGACGAGGCACTGGAGGTACTGCAATCGGTAGTGGATAACGTAGATTCTACCGAGGCGATGAAGAGCGAGGCACTTGCCGAGATCGCCGCCATTGCAGACGAGATCCAAAAGGAAGCCGACATCGAGTCGCTCATTACCGCCAAGGGCTTTGAGGCTTGCGTTGCCGTGCTCAACGGCGACACCGCCAGCATTGTAGTCAAGGCAGAGGAGCTGCAAGCCGCACAAATCGCGCAGATCAACGCCATCGTTTACGAGCAGGCAGGCATCGTCCCCTCCGGCGTGACCATTATTCACAAGTAATATTACTTCACCATGTATGGAAAACAAAAAATACGAGAACGCTTCGGTGCTTCTCGTATTTTTTTGATTCAATTCTTTTTGTAGCAATCCATTTCCAGCAAGATCCGATAGAGGTGCTCCTGCTCTTTTTTGGACTTTGCGGAAAGAAATTCATAGCACTCCAACGGAATATTACGAGAGCCATCTCCCTGTTCCCCAAGCTTTTCAAAGAGTTCCGAAAGCGAAACCTGCAAGGCCGATGCAATTTTCGCAATGCTTTCAAGCGTAGCGTTTTTCTCGCCACGCTCAATTTGACCAATGTACGTGGGATGACAGTCGGAAAGTTCTGCAAGCTTTTCTTGGCTTAAGTGCTTGGCTGTTCGGTAATTCCGAATCCGTTGACCTAAAATTTTTGCAATATCGCTCATATATACATCCACCTTTTCCGTGTTATATATAGTCTATAAATATCAAAGCAAATTTTCCATAGACTATTGATATTTTCTTCTTAAAATGATATACTATAAACACTATTTTCTAAAAATAACGATTTATAGTATTGTTGAAGAGGGGGGGGTGGAAAGATGAACATTTTTACAGTGTCGCTATTTGGACATCGGGAAATTGATGATTTATGGAGCTTGGACAGCATACTTTCAAAAATGATAAAGGATCTGATACAAACTCACCCTTACGTTTCTTTTCTAATTGGTCGCAATGGTGAATTTGACGAATATGCCGCATCAGTGATCAAACGGATCAGAAAAGAAACGAAACTCGAAAACAACGATATCACTTTAATCCTTCCGTACTCCGTAACCAAAACAGAATACTATGAAAAATATTACGATAATATTGTCATTCCCGAATGCTTGTATCACACACATCCGAAATCCGCGATCACGAAAAAAAACAAATGGATGATCGATCAATCTGACCTTGTGATCGTTGCCGTAAAGAAGGAAGGTGGAGCATATCGTGCAATGAAGTACGCCGAAAAACAAAACAAAAAATTGATCAACCTTTATGAGGTAGTACAAAGCGAGTAAATAGCACTTTGATTTCCCATTTTTACGCAAACAGAAGTCGCTTTCTGCAAAATCGAGCAATATTGTGCTAAAACACGGCAATCGTATGCCTTGCAAACAAAATTGATTTGTGGTACAATATAAGCAGAAACCAATTTGTTTGGAAAGGACGGTGCCCCCTGATGGATGAAATCAAACGAAAAATGAATTTGGAGCCTTGGGAGCAGGGCTTTTGCTGGTTTTGGTACAATGACGACGAGATTTTTCACTACTCGCAACAGGATTTTGACGCGCGCGCAAAGGAGCTTGCAGAATCGGGAATCACCATCATTCTAACGTTCAGCCTGACGCATTTTCGATTGAGCTACTACCCCTATTGGGAAGAGATCAACGAATGCCTGCGCAAAATTGTGATCGCCTGCCACAAGTATGGCATTCGCGTGGTGGAGCATCACAGCGCACATTTGACGCACGACGTGCTTGGCAAGGACGGTTGGGAATATTTGGAGCGCAACTTTTTCACCTACAGCCGAGGAACCGCCTCGTACGACAATTGGAAAAAGATCTTCCCCTTTCTCACCTCCGATTATCACATCAACGGCGTTGATTTTCGCCGCTTTGCGCAAATCGACGGCAAAACGGGAGAGTACGTCAAAAATCAGTACGGCGCGTATTCGATGTGCTTTAACAATCCCGAATACCGCAAGACCTACTTTGATTACCTCAAGGGCGTGGTTGCAACCGGTATTGACGGCATTATGAACGACGACGTCTCCTTTTTTGGCGACGGACACGCCTGCGCCTGCGAGCATTGCCGTAAGCTCTTCCGTGAGGAAAGCGGCTACGACCTCCCCACCCCTGCGCATTGGAGCGATTTTTTTGAACACTACGATAACCCCGCCTATATTGCGTGGAAAAAGTTCAAATTCAACTCTACCGCACGCCTTTACCGCGACCTGACAACCTACTACAAGTCCATGGGGCTCAAGCTTCTGCGCCCCAACTACTGCTCGGATATTCTCAAGCATTGCCCCACCTGCTACCCCTTTGACCGATGCATTGATCTTTGGGATTTCATCTTCCAAGAAAACTGCTTCTCGGCTGTGATGAAGCAATCCTACCTTGATTTTATGGTAGAGGCGATCCACCGTCAGGCGGCAGGTGAGCACTACGGCATCCCATCGATGTCCATGTTTTACCCCGATCGCCCCGACTCCACCTATTTTGCATGGGCGTTGGCGCGCTCCTGGGGTCAGCTCTACACGGGAACCTGCGAGGGTATGGACGTCACGCCCCTGGAGCGTCCCTACCGTATGTTTGAGAAGAAATATCTCAAATACTACAAAGCGCCGAAAAAGATTGCCGACCTCAGCGTATATCTTTCCAGAAGCACGCGCGATTTTACCGCCAACGCACGCTATGCCTATATGCAAAAAATGCTGGGCGGAATGCAGGCGGCTTATGAAGCAAACCTCGGGCTCTCTATGGTGATGGACGACTACACGGTGGAGCAAATGCTGGAGCACCGCACGCTCCTGCTCTCCCACGTGGCAATGGCAAGCGACGAGGAGCTGCAAAAATTCTCCGAATACGCCAAGCGCGGCGGCAGATTGATCATTCTTGGCGACTTTGCCATCTTTGATGCAACGGGTGCCAAGCGCGAGCAGAGCCGCATTGAGGAATTGCTTGGTGCCTCCCTCCTTCCCGATACACCCGTTGCCCTCGGCAAGGGCGAGATCCTGCGCCTGCAGTTCGTATGCTCCGCAGACGAGTTCCAGCCAACCGTCTGGTCCGATCGCCGCGTTCCCGAGCCGCCTGCGGCAAGGGCTGTGCCCAACCGCCGCAACACGCGCGCCAACGGAACGGGAAAGGTATTGCGCGAGGTCATCAAGCCCAATTTCAGCATTGCGTGTGAGAACGAGTACGTTACCTTAACCTCTTATCTGGTCGAGGATGCCGTTGTGCTTCATTTGGTCAATCTTGCCGATACCATTGCCGCGCAGGATTGCATGGTCGAGCACACCGACCTTTTGCCAAACTTTGCAAAAGGCGCGCAAAAGCTCCCCGCAATCACCGTAACCGTTCACACATCCCTCCCCTTCCTGCCCACCAAGGCAAAGCTCTGCACGCCTGAGTGTGACGAAGAGCTCTCACTTTCCATCGAGCAGGATGGAGATGCCCTGCGCATCAACGTTCCCGCCAACACATTTGCAGGCTACGCGTTTGTTGCTTTGGAGCCGTAATAACGACCAAAACATTCATGATCAAAGCAGAATTGGAGCATGATTAACATGGAAACCATTCAAAAAATAGACATTCACGCACATCTCACTGCGTTTGGGCAATACGCACCGCATTACCCAAACACTCAGAACAAAATGGTCAGCCCCGAGGAGTTACTCGGCTTTTACGATCGACTTGGCATAGAAAAGGGGGTTCTGCTTCCCGGAACCGCCCCGGAGTGTCGTATAGATTTTCGCACCAATGAATCGATCAAATGGGTGGTCGATCAGTATCCGGACCGTTTTGTATGGTTCTGCAACGTAGACCCCAGAGCCGGTGAGAACTCCCACAATTCAACACTCTCCTACCTTTTGGAGCATTACAAAAGACTTGGCGCAAAGGGGGTTGGCGAGGTTACGGCATCCTTGTATGCCGACGATCCCAAAATGGAGCATTTGTTTGCAAGCTGTGCCGCATTAAAAATGCCCGTGACCATTCACATCGCTCCCGAGCCAAGCGGCTTTTACGGCATCGTTGACGATCTCGGACTTCCACGCTTGGAAAAAATGCTCAAAAAGCACCCCGACCTTATCATCCTCGGTCACTCTCAACCCTTTTGGGCAGAGATCGGTGAATGTTGGGATGAGATCCGCAACACCTACCCCACGGGCAAGATCAAGGAAGGCAGACTTCCCAAGCTGTTGCGCGAATACGGCAATCTCTATTGCGATCTTTCAGCAGGCTCTGCCGCAAACGCCCTGATGCGCGACCGCGAGTATGCCGCAAGGTTCATTGAGGAATTTGCTGATCGCATGTATTACGGCTGCGACATTTGCGCGGCAAGCAATACGCACCCCTTCCCCTTTGCCGCATTTTTGGACGATATGCGTGCCACAGGCGAGATCAGCGAAACGAACTATCGCAAAATCGTACGCGAAAACGCAGTCAAATTACTGGAACTGTAACAGGAGAAACGATGCATGGAATCAATTAAAAAGATAGATATTCACGCTCACGCCACAGGCTTTCCGCAATACGCCGCCCCGAACATCGACGGCTATCGCATGGTTTGTGCAGAGGAGATCCTTTCCTTTTACGACAAGCTCAACGTCGAAAAGGGCGTGCTTCTGCCTCTAATTTCCCCCGAAGCACAATGGTTGCAAATTGGCGTGGAAGAAACGAAATGGGTCGCGGACAGTCATCCCGACCGCTTTATGTGGTTTTGCAATATCGATCCGCGATCTGCGCAAAACTCCGAAAAAACCGATTTTGCTTACATACTGGAGCACTATCGAAGCTTGGGAGCTAAGGGCGTTGGTGAGTTGACCTCCAACCTTTACGCCGATGATCCCAAAATGGACAATTTGTTTTATCATTGCGCAAAAGCAAAGATGCCCGTTACCATTCATATTGCCCCTGAACCCAGCGGCTACTACGGCATTGTGGATGACCTTGGACTTCCCCGCTTGGAAAAAATGCTCAAAAAGCACCCCGATCTTATCATTCTCGGTCATTCCCAGCCCTTTTGGGCAGAGATCGGCGAGTGTTGGGACGAGATCCGCAACACCTACCCCTCGGGCAAGGTGAAGGAAGGCAGGCTCCCCAAGCTGTTGCGCGAATACGGCAACCTCTGCTGTGATCTTTCCGCAGGCTCTGCCGCAAACGCTTTGATGCGCGACCGCGAATACGCCGCAAAATTCATTGAGGAGTTTGCCGACCGCATGTATTACGGCTGTGACATTTGCGCAACCAAAAACACCTTCCCCTACGATTTTGATCAATTCTTGAGTGACATGCGCGAAAAGGGCGAGATCAGTGAAGAAAACTACCGCAAGATCGTGCGCGACAACGCCGTGCGGCTGTTGGGACTGTGAGGTGCGCATGAACGATATTCGATTTGGAATCGTAGGCTGTGGCGTCATTGCAGATGCACACGCCGAATCGATCAAAGCCCTTGAGGGAACCCGTCTTGTTGGCGTGTTCGATCACTCCCCCGAGCGTGCCGCCGCATTTGCACAAAGGCACGGCGGCGCGGTTTATCCCTCCTATTCGGCAATGCTTGCCGACACCACCGTAGATGCCGTTTGCATCTGCACCCCAAGCGGACTGCACGCCGATCAAGCCGTGCAAGCCTTGCGCGAGGGAAAGCACGTCTTTTTGGAAAAGCCGATGGCGCTCAACGCACACGATGCCGCACGCGTTTGCCGCGCGGCAGAGCTGAGCCGTCACGTTTTGACCGTGGTTTCACAAAACAGATTTCGCGCCGACGTATTGCAGGTGC
>JAZQYE010000185.1:0-2010 GCA_045633385.1 Eubacteriales bacterium
CGGCTACGCAGATTATCGCTCCACCCCCACCGATGAGCTCGCATTTCAAGTCGCTGTGATCGAGACTTGTATGCTGCTGCACAACAGCAAGCATCTCCCCGATGATTTTTCTCTTGCAACCGTGCTGGAGGAATTGAACGCACTCAACCTGAACGATCATCCTGAGCGCGCCGAATTTCGTTCGTTGCTTGCAAAACTGATTCAAAATTGACTAACTCAATAAGGAGGATCCCTATTTATGAAGCATTCAAAGCTGTATTGTCTGATCGTTGCCCTTCTTTTGATCCTGCCCGTGCTCCTGCTCTCGTCTTGCGCTGCTGCAAAGGGAGATTACGAAAACTTTTATGAAGAATCCATACCTGCCGAAAAACCCGAAATGGGCATTCAGGGTGGTGACGTTACCGTAAACGAATCTTTGACCAACCGCAAGATCATTAAGACCTACGACCTTGCCACCGAGACCAAGAGCTTTGACACCGCGCTCTCCGAGCTGAAGGCACTCATTGAGAGCCACAACGGATACGTGGAGCAAAACTCTGTCTCCAACAATTCTTACTACTCGGGCAGTGCGCGCTATGCGACCTATACGATCCGCATTCCTGCCGAGCATGCCGAGGCGTTTGTCGGCTCGATCGGCAACGTGCTCAACGTCACGCGCAACAACTCCACCGTGGAGGACGTGAGCGAGACCTACTACTCGATTGAAGCCGTTTTGGAGGAGCTGCAAGCCGAGCGCGACTCGCTCCTTACCATTATGGAGTCCTTGAGCACCAAGGAAGATTACAACTTTTGGCTGACCGTACAACAACGCCTCTCCGAGGTCAAGCAAGAGATCGCCGTTTATCAGGCACAGCTCAACAGTTACGATAGCCGCGTTGCATACTCCACCGTAAACCTCTCCATCAACGAGGTGGTAGAATACACCCCCGACTCCGATTTGCGCTTTGGCGATCGCTTGGGCGATGCATTTTCGAACGGTTGGAGCGCGTTTGGTGCATTTTGGCAAGGCATTGCCATCGTATTCGTGACGGTGTTCCCCTTCCTCTTGATCCCTGCCGCTATTGCGCTCATTGTGGTATTGAGCGTTCGCCGCAAAAAATCAAACGATAAAAAGCGGAATGACAATCTGCCTCAATAAATGATCTTCTTTGGGGCTGTTGCCATTGCGCCTACGTGCAAACGCCCACGGTGTTTTTGCATACGAAAGGCAAAGAGGGTGAGTCAAATGCATCTCGCATTTGACTCACCCTTTTTTGTATAAAAAATTGCTTTGGGAATTGAAAAACGTGCGTTTTTATGTTATAATTGACTTACTATATGAAAAGAGGAGCAACATGGAAAATTTAGTAATTGGACAGTGTCTTGGCATTTTGGCAACCGTTATTACGTTTGTCTCCTATCAAGTCAATACAAAGCGCACGCTGTTGATCATACAAACCATTGGAACGCTGTGCACCTGCCTGAGCTTTTTGTTTTTGGGGGCCGACACGGGCTTTGCCTTGAACGTCGTTTGCATCGTGCGCAACGTCATCTTTTATTTTCAAAACGGGAGATCGCTTGCAAACCGCATCTCTGCCGTTGCGTTGGCGTTGGTCATGGTCGCGCTCGGCGTTCTATCGTGGCAAAATTGGACGTCACTGTTGATGATCGTCGCTTTGGCTGCCAATACGCTTTTTATGTCGCTTGGAAATCCGCAGATCCTGCGCAAGAGTGTGATCTGCACTTCAAGTATGATCCTCTTTTATAACGCGTTCGTCCTATCCGTCGGCGGCATCGTCAACGAGGGCGTTTCTATCGTCTCCTCGATCATCGGCATCATTCGCTACCGTCAAAAATAAACCCTTGATATAAAAAAAGAACGGGCTGAGTCAATTGACTCAGCCCGTTCGGATTTTATACCGTAACGGTATTATTCGTAAAGCTTGCCCATCTTGAGCAATCTCTCGTACTTAGCCTTAGCGCCTGCTTCTGCCTTTTGGAACAGATCTGCTGCTCTTTCGGGGAAGGACT
>JAZQYE010000186.1:0-6448 GCA_045633385.1 Eubacteriales bacterium
ATTCTTCGCAAAGGAATATGGCTTTCATACGGTTTCTCCTATGATTGTTTTAAGTGTGGCGGCTTCTCTTGCGAGCTCATCTATGCCATCGTTTGGCATAAATTCCAAAAGGAGCGTTCGCGGTGCGCAAAGCTTGCGCAAGTATCTCTGCCATTCTTCGACGGCGTCGGAAAGCGGAAACTTTTCTTCGCCTTTCCAATTAAAAACGTGGATATGCCGAACGTACGGCGCAAGCTTTTTGGCGTTTTCGATATTCTGCTCGAAAGATTGCCATTGAAAAGGTTGCCAATACATCAAAAAATGCTTGGAGTTTACCGCGTTCATAAGCCACACGGCGTCCTCCGGGTCCTCCGTGAAGGTTTTTTTGTGGCATTCAAGACAAAGCGTCACACCGTTTGCCTCGGCAATGGCGGCGGCTTGGCGGCAAAGAGACAAAAGCTCGTCCCTCTCGCTATCGGTCATATCCGCATTGCGTTTTCTTCCGCACCAAAGACGCAGAGTATCCGTTCCGAGAATTTTTGCAGCGGCAATATAGTGCTCAAGCTCCTCAATAGGTGTTTCACCAAAGCGAAAGTAAGTGCCGTAAGAGGAGCAGGCAATGCCGTATTCCTGTTGCATAGCGGAAATTTCCGTAAGGCGAGCCGTATCATTGTAGGGCGCGTGAACGTCGCTGCCCCACTCGATGCAAGAAAGCCCTTCTTTTTTTGCCGCCTCTAAAATTTCTTTTGGCGAGTGCTGTCGGAAGGAAACCGATACCAGCCCTAATTTATATCGATCCGTTACCATCTTTCGTCTCCAATCTTTTTTTCGCCAAAAGCGTTTCGAACCAAAGCTCAGGCGTTGGCATAGGCGAAACCTTTTGCATATAGGATACACCGCCTTTTGTCAGCGTGCGCGTTTCTCTCTTTTTTGCAGAGTGATTTGGTGCGCGGTCAACAAACGCTGAGCCGTGCGTTCCGATCTTTTCTGCAGAGCAGATCATAGCGGAGAGGGTATCGCGCTGTGTCAGTGCCATATCGTAGAGCTTATAAAGCTCTGCGGTTTTCGACGCGTTATCAATAACGGCTATATCAAAAAACTCCTTGCACAGTTTTTCCGCTCGCTTGAAGAGAGCCTTCATACCGTCCGTACGTCTGTCAAAATCGGCAACGCTGCTCATCTCGCTTTGCATCTCTCGCCGTATGCTCTCTATATTGCATCTGCCGTATCGAACCGTGGGCAGGGCGCACGTTGGCGCAGAGCCGGTGCAGCTTTTGCTTTTGGCAATATGCTCCGCTGCGCGCAGGCTTCCCACCTGGGTGGAATTGAGCGCACTTCCGCCGGGGCGGTAAACGCCAAACGTACCTGCCGCCTCACCTGCAACGTATAAGCCGCGCACGGCGCTTTGCCAGTTTTCGTCTACTGCAACGCCGCCGTTGCAATGCTGGGCGCAAACGGCGATCTCCAAAGGCTCTGAATAAAGGTCTATTTTGTGCGAGGCATAAAGCTCAATAGCTCCTATGTTCATTTTGGCGAGTCGCTCGATCGGAGTGCCGAACAGTGCGCCCGATCTTTCAAGATACGTATAAGCCTCTGCTGAGAGCTTGTCAAATCCGTTTTCGAGTCCTCGCGGATTCTTTGTGAAATCGAGGAACACCCGATTCCCACTCTTGATCTCATCTGCAACAAGCAGATCAACTCTCGAAGAGCCGTCCGCCTTGCTCGTATCAAACGGCCACTGATAGCCCTTGAGAAAAATAGCGCCAAGAGAGTCATTCCCTAATTTTTCATAAAGAAACTCGTTCTCGTTTCCGTCTTTGTCCACCGAAATATATCTCGGCAATACCTGCTGATATGTTCCCGACAGATTCCAGCGGAATTTCGTGCTTGCAATACCGTACTGCCACTCCTCCATATTGGCAAGCGTTGCGCCCGCATCAATGGCAAGACCCGTTGCGCCGTGCTGACTTTCGGGATAAACGGTGTTTTTGTATATCCCCGCAGGCCCACCCACGCAAAGTATCACGTTTTGGCAACCGATATAGGATATCTCGCCCGTGACCGTGTCGGCAACGGCAATGCCTTGGACTTTACCGTCATCCGTGATGATCTTGATCACTCTTTGAAGATCAATGATCTCTATATTTTTTGACAAAACGGAGCGCTCCAGCGCCTCGGTCATGTATTTTGAAGTAAGAGGGCCGCAAGAGGAGGCTCTTGCTCTGGGATCGTGATCGGTCTTGTATCCCGCGTATTCCCCGAACTCATTGGTGGGAAAGGGAACTCCGAGCTCCACAAGGCGCATAAAGCAGCGCGTGGAATAAGCGGCTTCGCAAAGAGCGTGCTCGCCCATAACAGCGCCGCCCGAATAGAGCGTATCTGCCATTTCGCGTACGCTGTCACCATCCGAGCCGCAAAGAGAGAGCTTATAATAGGTTTGCTTGTCGCTTCCCGTGTTGCGCGACGTGCCCATAAAACGCCCCTCGGTTACGATCGCAATATCGCGTATTCCGAGGTCATAGAGCTTATCGGCGGCGTTGTAGCCCGCGCAACCCGTGCCGATGATGAGTGTATGATATTTTTCTTTCATAGCTTTCTTATGTGCATTCCGCCGTCGATGATCAAGGACTCGCCCGTCATATATCCGAACGTTCCGTCGCAAAGGGTCAGCACGGCTTTTGCGATATCCTCGGGCTGTCCCCAGCGACCGAGTGGAACAAGGCCGTCTGCGATCAGATTGTCGTACTTTTCTTTGACCGCCGCAGTCATTCCCGTTGCGATGATGCCGGGGCAGATCTCGTTGACCGTGATCCCATCCCCCGACAGGCGATCGGCAAAGAGCCTGGTGATCATCGAAAGTCCTGCCTTTGAAATGCAATATTCCCCTCGGCTCGTTGAGCTTGTATATGCCGAACAAGAGGAAATGTTGACGATCGCACCGCCCTTTTTCTGCTTAAGCATTTCGTTTGCCACCATTTGCGTTAAAAACAGAGTTCCCTTGGTATTGATGCCCATAACGTAGTCGTAGCTCTCCTCGGTCATCTCCAAAATGTCGCGGCGCACCTTAGGCGCAACGCCCGCCACGTTGACAAGAACTGAAATTTCTCCTTTTTCTGAGGCGGCATCCAAAAGCCTTTTTCTGTCCTCGGCACAGGAGATATCGCCCGAAACGTAAACGATGTTCAAGCCCTCAAAATCCGACAGATCGGGGCTTTGAGTGCGCCCCATACCGACAACGGTATATCCGTTTTTGGCAAGCAGCAACGCGCTCGCCTTTCCGATACCGCCCCCGACACCTGTTACTATTGCAACCTTCATTTGAATATCTCCTTATAAAGATCTCTGTAATATCCGTTGTGTATCGCGCAGCCCGAAACCTGCTTAGCTCGCATTAGCTCGGTGCATTTTGAGCAGGCAAGACAGCATTTTTTTGGGTCGAACACGCCGTTTTTGAAATCACGGTAAAATTCGGGGTACGCGAGCCACGTTCTGCCGAAACCGACAAGATCACATATCCCCCGGTCAAGCTGACGCTCGGACTGCTCCATTAAGTCCTCTCGGTAATAGGAAAGTCCCGATCCCACAACCGTCAATGACGGAAATTTCTCCTTGATATGCTTTTCAATGATTTCAAAGCGTAAAAGACCTGTCTGTGCTGGCTCGGGGGGGATATATCCACCCTTTCGGTAAGGGCGGTTGACGTGAGGATTATAATAGGGATTTCCCACTGTTACGTTAAGTATCTGCAAGCCTTCTTCGACAAGTCGGGTGATCAATCGCTCGGGCTCGGTCAGATCAAGCTCGTTATTTTCCGTCGTGCCGAAACCGTATGGCTTTTTAACCATATCCGAAACGCTCAGGCGGCTCGTCAGCAGCACGTCCGAGGGGATCGCTTTTTTGACCGCGCGGAAACAATCCAGATACAGCCTTGTTCTATTTTCAAAGCTGCCACCGTATTTGCCTTCTCTCGTAAATGCAGACAAAAATTCCTGGAACAGATAGCCGTGACAGGACTTGACGTCCACTCCGTCAAAGCCTGCCTCCACCGCCAGACGTGCCGATTCGGCGTATTGTGTGGGCAGAGTGTCGAGGTATTCATCGGTTACGATATTTTCATCTGTCACAGGGCGCCGTTCTTCGTAAATAGGATGTCGGTATGCGATCATCGGTGTGATGCTCTGCCTGCCCGAATGGGTCAACTGGAGAATAAAGCGGGGGGAAATGCCGCCCACTTCTTTGGCGATCCTTCTCATATCGCAAAGCAGGGTCTTAAAGGCGGGCAGATTTTTTGCCGTCAGCATCATCTGTCGGGGATTCGTTCTCCCCTCGGGGCAAACGGCGTTTGCCTCAAACCAGATCACACCCGCGCCGCTTTTTGCTGCCTTGATGTATTTTTCGACCGTCAAATTGCTCGGACTTCCGTCCGTGTTGCAATCACAACCCTCCATCGGTTGCAGCACTACGCGATTGAAAAAAAGATGCTCGCCGATGCGGAATTTTTCGTTCAGCTTCATACACTCACTTCCTTTCGCCATTGACGGAGGCATCCGTGATTAAAACAATTCTGTTCACATATGCCCCCACATTCCGTGGAAGGCTGCTCTGCTTCCGGGTTCTGTTATTACCATTATAATAAATAACAAAGGGAATTTAAATGACTAAAATTGCATAAATGTATTGCTTTTCTTGCAAAAAGGCGCTATACTGTAAGCAAAAGGAGTGTGATGGCTGTGGAAAACAAACTGCAAGGAGAGCAATTTTGCGTACAATACGTGGAAAGTGAGGTCGAAAGCGCGGTGCTTTGGGAAAGCCACTGTCACGCGCAATACGAGATGATTGCAGTACTGGAGGGCGAGATCTGCGTGTCGGCGCAGGGCAGGAGCTATCGCCTGACGAAGCATAAGGCCGTAATCGTGCCGCCGCTTTTGTATCACACGATCACCGCCAACAAAAAAGGGTCTTACCGCCGCGTGACAGCGCTTTTTGATCTTGCGGCCGTGCCTGATGCGCTGCACGGACATTTTGCAGAGAAGAGCGCGGCACTCACGGTACTGGATGCACCGGAAGGCGTGGAGCTGGAGTGCCTTTGTAAAAACGGGGAAAAGGAATTGTATCTGCCGCTGGCACAAGCGCTGCTCACGCAGTTATTTTATCGCGACTTTTCAGCAAAAGAGGTCATAATGGGCGGAGAAATCGACGAATTTCTGCAAAAAATACTTGCTTTTATTGACGCGCATTTGTGCGAGTCTGTTTCGCTGAATGATCTTGCTACGCTTTGCGCACGCTCCAAATCCTCCGCGTGCCATTTGTTCGAGCAAAAGATGGGGATTTCCCCCGGGCAGTATATCCTGCAAAAAAAACTTGCCTTGGCAAGCAAGCTGATCCGCGATGGCGTGCCGCCGACTGAGGCTGCCGCGCGCGTGGGCTATGATAATTACGGCAACTTTTACCGCGTGTATAAAAAGCACCTTGGTGTCGTCCCCTCGCACCATAAGCGGTGAGGGTTGCGGCATCTAAATCGGACACACGCCCCCAAAAAATTCCTCGGACTTGTTCCGAGGATATTTTTTTACCTCTTCACTCTTCGCTCTTCACTTTTCTCCCTCCGCCGAGGAATTTTTTTGGAGGTAATAAGTAATAGTGAATAGTGAATAGTGAATAGGTATTTGTGCACTAACAAATTAAAAAATTCGAACTAAGATTTCCGCGGTGTTTGGAACTATCCAAACACCGCGGTTTTTACATTTCTTGACAATTCACCATGAAAATGATATAATTAATACAGGAGGCATTAGGAGGTTGATAATATGAAAAAAATAGTTGTTTGGCTTGTGTTGGGCGCGTTGCTACTAGGGGGCGTGTTAACCTCATGTGGAACAAATGATCCTATTTATCATATTTTTGTGGATGTTGAGGAATGCCTCAATTTTGAACTCAACAAACACGAGGATGCGCGCATTACACAATATGAAACACCAGCGACCGATAAAGCACTGGAAGATTTGCAATACAACAAATTTTGGGCAGGAAAATACATTTCTTCCGAATTAACTTTTGAAATTTTTGCATATGAATTTGTTAGCAAAGATGAGGCTAAAGTGTATTTTGAAAACGAAACCGGCACTTTAGAGGAACGGGATACTTTTTGGCGGCTTTCAGGAGGAGCATTCTCCAGTCGATTGATCGTAGTTGATGAAAAAAACGCTTATATAGTGCACACTTCAACTGCTCAAGTAAAGGCTGTGCGAGAATTTTTGAAAAAAAACTTTACAAAGGAATTGGATTTTAGTACTCTTTAAAAAAATATCAGCCAAAAGTAAATAAAATTGGTTTGGTGGAAAAGATAAAAGATATTATATGACGGGAATATGTGACCGAAAATAGATGCAGGTCACGAAACCGCAGAAGCCAAGCGGGTTCCGGGGGATTAAGATGAAAAAAGGTCGAGCCAGCAAGCGTCTGCGGCACC
>JAZQYE010000187.1:0-9104 GCA_045633385.1 Eubacteriales bacterium
TGTTAAAGGAAAGAAAGAAGTCACACAACAGGTCAAAAGCCTCCTCCTTGGTGTAAACGCCGTTTTGGAGGTCATGTGCGTAATAAGGGTACATGTATTGATCAAAGCGACCTACGGTATTGTGATAATCCCCCTCTAACCAAAGGGAGAAGTGCAATACGCGGAAGAATTGCAGAGCCTCGCGGAAATTGCGTGCTCCGTGTCGCGGGATTTGCGCAAATACGGAGACGATATCGTCTCTGCCCATGGTGCGCGCAAGCTCTGCATAGCGGTCGCACAGAGCAGTGATCGCTTGCATCATACGCCGCTGTGTGGACGTTGCGGTGGCGTATCTTGCCTCAAAGCCGTCGCGGATCATGTTTTCGTAATCGGGAGAGAGGTTGGAGACGTAGCCGGTCTCATGGATGTCGTGGGAAGCGCGGATCTCTGCCCATTCCTCCTTCGTAAAAATATCTCCGATGTCGGAGACGGAGCGGGTGAGCACGATCTGCTCCTCGGGAAGAATGCGCGGTGTTTCCATTGCGGTCACACGCTCAAAGCGGCGACACATGCGTTCCTCGGGGGAGAGCTGCAAAGCCGAGAATTCGGCGGCAAAATCAATGTCGCAGGGCGTTCGAAGGGCGCGGTGCGTGCGATCAATAACAAAATAATCGTACAGTGCCTGCAGGGGTTGCTTCATGAGGTGTCCTCCCGATAGATAAATAAAAAATTTCTTTGCCATTATTATAAACGCTTTTGGCACGTTTGTCAAGTAAAAATCGGTAAGTGGGGGCGCAATGCTTTTGTTGGAATCGCAAAATAGAAAATTGCAGTACCGTTTTTTAAAACTAGATTGAAATGTTCATAAAAATATGGTATAATGATTTTGAAAGCGATCCACGGAGGTTTTTATATGAATTACGACGTTATTATCATCGGTGCAGGACCCGGCGGTATTTTTTCTGCATATGAGCTGAGCCTGCATCGCCCTGAACTGAAGGTTGCGGTGTTTGAAGCCGGACACGCCTTACATCAGCGCAAGTGTCCGATCGATGGCGAAAAGATCAAGTCCTGTATCGGATGCAAGAGTTGCTCGATCATGAGCGGATTTGGTGGGGCGGGTGCATTTTCCGACGGAAAATACAATATCACCAATGATTTTGGCGGAACGCTACACGAATATATCGGTAAAAAGAAAGCACTTGATCTGATGAAATACGTTGACGAAATCAACATGCGTTACGGCGGCGAGGGGACCAAGCTGTACACAACGGTAGGCTCTGCCTTCAGCACCGAGTGCATTAAGCACGACCTTCATCTTCTCAACGCATCGGTACGCCATTTGGGAACCGATATCAACTACGTTGTGCTGGAAAATCTTTATGCCGAGCTCCAAAACAAGGTGGAATTCTTCTTTGATGCTCCCGTCGATTCCATTTCCATCGTTGACGGCGGATACGAGATTCAATGTAAGGGAAGCGCGTATACCTGCAAGAAATGTATCGTTTCGGTGGGGCGTATCGGCAGTAAATGGATGGAGCGGGTTTGCGGGGAGTTGAACATTCCCACAAGCTCCAATCGAGTGGATATCGGTGTTCGCGTTGAATTGCCCGCAAAGGTTTTTGCTCATATTACGGATGAGCTGTATGAGAGCAAGATCGTTTATCGCACGCCCAAATACGGCGACCGCGTGCGTACTTTTTGCATGAATCCCAAGGGCGCGGTTGTAAATGAGAATACCAACGGCATTATTACCGTAAACGGTCACAGCTATGAGGATCCCTCCAAGCAAACCGAAAACACGAATTTTGCCTTGCTGGTTGCAAAGCATTTTTCCGAGCCGTTTAAGGATTCCAACGGATACGGAGAATCGATCGCACGCCTGAGCAATATGTTGGGCGGTGGGGTGATTGTACAGCGATTTGGCGACCTGATCAGAGGTCAGCGTTCGACCGCAAACCGCATCGAGGAGGCGTTTATTACGCCCACACTGAAGGCGACACCGGGAGATTTGAGTCTGGTTCTTCCCAAGCGTATTCTCGACGGTATTATCGAAATGATCTACGCCCTTGATAAGGTTGCGCCCGGTACGGCAAACGATGATACACTCCTTTACGGTATTGAAGTAAAGTTCTATAATATGGAGGTCAATGTAGACGAAAATCTCGAATCCTGCCATAAGGGACTTTATATCATCGGTGACGGTAGCGGAATCACGCACTCCCTCTCGCACGCATCTGCCAGCGGTGTTCACGTTGCAAGAAATATTTTGGAGGGCGCGATTTAAGCCGGACCTCGTTTTAACAAGAAGCAAATAAAAAGATCACGGTGGTGAGTGCGATGCTCATCACCGTGATCTTTTTCTGTTTTTAAGTTAATGCACGTCTCGTCTGCCCTCCAAGGCGCGGAAGAGCGTAATTTCGTCGGCGTATTCCAGATCGGCACCCACGGGCACACCGTACGCCAAACGCGTGACGCGTACGCCAAAGGGGCGCAGGAGCTTGGAAAGATACATTGCCGTTGCCTCTCCCTCAACCGTGGGATTGGTGGCTACGATGACCTCTCCGATCTCGCCCTCGCTCACACGCGCGAGCAGCTCCTTGATCTTGAGCTGTTCGGGGGTGATGCCGTTCATAGGGGAGATCAAGCCGTGCAACACGTGATACGTGCCGCGGTATTCGCGCACCTTTTCCATTGCCATGACCGTACGTGCATCGGTGACCACGCACACCACGGAGCGGTCGCGCTCCTCGTCAGCGCAAATGGGGCAGATCTCGCGGTCGGTCAGGTTCTGGCAAACGGGGCACAGATGGATCTTTTCCTTGGCGTCCAAAATGGCGCGTGCAAAGTCCTCTGCTTCCTCGGGCTCCAGCTCCAAAACCGAGAATGCCATACGCATGGCGGTCTTTTTGCCCACTCCCTCAAGTCTGCCGAATTTTTCGGCAAGCAGGCGGAGCGATTCGATATATTCTGCCATAAGGGGATCAGAACAAGCCGGGCAGGTTCATGGGACCGGTGATCTTGTTCAGTTCTGCGCTGTTGGTGTCCTCAACGCGCTTGATCGCCTCGTTGATCGCCGCTACCAAAATATCGGAAAGGGTCTCGATGTCGTCGGGATCGACGATCTCGGGCTTGAGGTCGATGGCAAGGATCTCCTTTTGACCGTTGATCTTGACGTTGACAACGCCGCCGCCTGCCGAAACGTCGTACTCACGCGCGTTCAGCTCCTCTTGCTTAGCCGCCATATCCTCCTGCATTTTTTGTGCCTGACGGATCATTGCTTGCATGTTTTGCGGTCCACCGCCCATGCCCTTTGGAATGTTTGCTCTCATGTGAAAAATCTCCTTCTTGATTGTTTATGTCATTTTTTAAAATTCGATGTGATACTGCCGATCGGGATCTGATCAGCCGTTGTCGTCTGCCGCCTCGATGATCTCGTCAATGACGGAGGCACTCTCTTGCTTGCCGACGACCTCAAATTGTAACGCTCTGTCGCTGACCTCTCGGCGCAATACTTGTGAGAGTGCCGTACGTAAGCGGTCGGCGGCATCGCCTTGCTCCATCATTTGCATGGCAAAGGCATTTTCAAAGCGCACGATCACCTTGCCGTCGTCGGTGGTGAATGCACGCGAAGCTTTGACAAAGCTTGCCGTCATGGGGGCGCTTCGACTGATGCGCTCCACGACCTCCATCCAATTGCGAACGGGGCGCAGGACGCGCTTTTCTGCCGCAGACGGGATCTGCGGGCTTATGGGCGCAGGCTCGCTTGCCGCAGGGAAGGTCGGTGCGACGTTTTGCGGCGGTGCGGGGGGAGCAGGATAAGACGGAGTGCTTGGTGTCGGCTCTGCTACTGCGGGAGCGGCACTCGGCTTTTCGGCGCTTGTCGTGCGTACGACGTGCCCTGTGGCGACCTGCTCCTCTAAAAGCGCAATGCGCGAGAGCATTGCTTCGGGAGAGGAATCCAGCGCGGCGTCGCACATGCGAACCAAGGTCATTTCGGCAATGACACGTCCCATAGCATTGGATTTTTGCATGGCAAAGAATCCGTCCTCCAACAGCTTACAGTGATAGATCAGGGTCTCTTTTTTGAATTTTTCGGTCACCGCCAGCATTTGCTCAGCCTCATGATCGGTCAGATCCAGATAGGTGGGCGCGTTTTTAGTGGTTTTGAGGATCAGCATATCGCGCCAGACCGAAAGCAGATCCTGCCAGAACACGGTAATGTCCTTGGACGAGCGCACGACCTCTGCGATCTGTGAAAACAAAACGTCAAAGTCGCATTCCGCAACGGCGCGTACGGTTTTGATCATTGCTTCACGTCCCGTTAAACCGACGGCTTCCTCTACCGCCTCTGCGGTCACGGCACGGTTTCCGCCTGCGCACAGCTCCAAAAGGCTGATGGCGTCACGCATTCCGCCTTGCGCCAGCTTGGAGAGCATTCGTGCGGCATCTGGCTCAAGTGCGATCTTTTCCTCAGCGGCAATGTAGGTCAGGCGCTTTGTCAGCACCTCGGTGGAGATGCGACGAAAATCAAATCGCTGACAGCGCGAAATAATGGTTGCGGGGAGCTTTTGCAGCTCGGTGGTTGCCAAAATGAAGATCACGTGCTCGGGCGGCTCCTCCAAGGTTTTGAGGAGTGCGTTAAAGGCACTCGCCGAAAGCATGTGTACCTCGTCGATGATATACACGCGGTAACGCAGAGAGGAGGGAGAATAGACCACCTCGTCGCGAATATCGCGAATGTTGTCAACTCCGTTGTTGGAGGCGGCATCCATTTCCAAAACGTCGGTAGCCGCACCGCTGTCGATTGCCGTACAAGCGGCACATTTGCCGCAGGGACTGCCCGATACGGGGTGCTCACAGTTGACCGCCTTGGCAAGGATCTTGGCGCAGGTGGTCTTACCCGTTCCGCGTGAGCCGCAAAACAGATATGCATGGCTCAACGAGCCCGTTTGTGCCTCGTAATGCAAAACCGAGGTGATGTGCTCTTGACCGCATACGTCCTCAAAGGTTTGCGGTCGCCATTTTCGATACAACGCCTGATGCATGAGCCTTCCTCCAAAATTTGATCTGTCGAAAAAATATTCTTTGTAAAATTATGCCTTTTTCACGGGCATGTCCGCGAGCTTGCGCATATACGCGTAGCCCAAACGGAGTGCGGGCAGGTTTTCTTCCGCTCCCTCAAACTCCAAAGAGAACACGCCGTCGTAGCCGACCTCACGGAGCAATTGTACGCACGCCGCTACCGGAACGTCGCCGTGACCGAGAATGGTTCCGCGCAAGAGGTTGCCGTTACGGGTATTGAAAAATCCATCGGGAGCGGCAATCATTTCTGCGGGCTTGCGGTAAAGAAAATCCTTGACGTGTGCGTGGATGGCGTAGGGGAGTGCGCGGCGTACGCCGGAAAGTGAGTACTCGTCGGCGCACAGGAAGTTGCCCACGTCCACGAGCCAGCCGTAGTTATCGTCGCCAACGGCTTGGATCAGCGCCTCCATACGCTCGGAGTCCTGATAGATGTAGCCGTGGTTCTCGGAGCAGGTACGAATGCCCTTTGCTTTTGCGTATTGCGTTGCCTTGCGAATACGGTCTGCCAAAACGGGGAGCGTATCGCTCCAATCCATGCCCTCGGGCAGCTTGTAGCAAACGTCGTGGCGGAGCAGGGGCGCACCCAGCGCCTCGGCAACGTCGATCAGCTTGTAAAGAGGCGTCAAGACCTCCTCCTCGGTGCCGTTGTACAGATCGGCGGAAACGGTGTGTGCGGCGATCTCAAGACCGATGGAAGCGCAGTATTTGCGCAACTCCTTTGCGGTTGCAATGGGATCGGGGGTATTGATGTTGATAAACTCGATGGCATCAAAGCCGATCTCCTTTGCAAGACGTGCGACCTCAAACAGATCGCAACCGGTCTCCTTAATATGCTTTGAAAAGCTGTAGCTGCTGACTCCAAGCTTCATGATAATACCTCACTTTTGTACGTTTAAAATCGTGGTCGTTGAAATTCGATGCCAAGGCATCACAAAAACACGCGCGCGTCGCGCGCGTATGGAAAAAGTGCCAAACTGCAAAACAAGACCATACACCTCAAAATCGAAAGTCGCTCCCACGCGATATTCGCACCTTCTGCTCAGAACAGGCACCCTCGCGGCACATCAGGATAATCGCTTAATGCTGCTTGGTCCCCCACCTGACATGGTTCACGAGTCCCGATTGCGCAAGACCCATTCGTCAACACAGCAGATGCAACTCAATTCGTAAGAGTTTGTTCCTCAAAAGAGGAGTCCACCCCTGCTGTAGCGGATTTCAGGTACAGGGCTCCGCTAAATCCCCGGCTGGTATGGCCTCATTTTACAGTTTGACACTGTACAATATAGTATATCATATTTTTTTATATTTTGCAATAGCAAAACGAAAAAATATATTTTTTATTTCACTTTTGCCTCAATTTTAATAAAAAGAATTATTCTTATTATAAAAAATAGTGGAAAAAGCAGGTTTTTTCTGCCTTTTCCACGGTTTTGAAAAGTATTTTTGGGCTTTTTTCCCTTTTTTGGCATACACAAACAGCCGTTTGCTTTTGCACACACCAATGCAAAAAGGGACTTCCGCTCCCGTTACAGTAGAACGAAAGGTACTGCGGCGAGCGATTCGGGGGAATCGGCGGCAGGAGCGGAAGGGAGTGCGTTGGTGGCGATCAGCTCGGGAATGGAGCGGTGGTATCGCTTGGCAAGGCTCCACAGAGATTCACCCGAACAAGGATATGCGACCGTGTAGGCGGCGTTTGCAAGGGGCGCGAGCGGCTCTCCAAAGTTGCATTCGCAAATGCGCTCCACTTCAACTGCGTTGCGTGTAAAAAGGAGTACGCAAAGCTCTGCGTCAATGCCGATCCGTTCTCCGTCACTACGGGCGCGGCAGGTGATGGGTGTCACGCTTGCAAGGTGATCGGCAATGGGAAGTGCGCTCCCCTCAATTTCATATCGGAATGGGATCTCAAATTCCTGCGCTGAGAGTTCTCCCTCGCCGTCGCATAAGATGGCGTGCGCACGGCAACGCCCCGATAGGATATCCTTGATTCCGTGACTTGTCAGCTCGGATACCGATGGTGCAAGGGTCAGGTCAACGATCGTTTGTCCCTCACGCAATCCGATCTCGGTCAGCGGTAGGGTGGTGTTCAGCGAAAAATTGGTGCAGGAGCAGGTACGTGCCTGCAAAAGTGTGCGGCGTTCGGTGCGCAAAACGGTTTGTCTGGTGGTCGAATACGCGTCGCGCGTGTAAGAGAGTGGCTCGTTGCGTTGCGCAAAGGTCTCCAAGCGCACGGTGACGTCGCAAAGAATGCGCCCGTCCTCTACGGTCACGTTGACCGCCGAGCAAACGCCGCGCGCGGTGCTGTGACAGTTGACCTCTGCCCCCTCGGTGGGCACGGTCTCTTGAAAGGGGATGCGACGGATCATCGACGAGGGTGGGACGTTGCTTTCGTCGTGTGCGCACAACAGCTTTAAAATGACCTCACCGCGGCAGGTCACAGAGCCGCTCCCAACGCTTACGTCGTTTACGTAAACCTCTCCGTCGGCGCATATCACACGCAGATCGTCGCTGTCCTGATCACATACGATCTCGTCGCCAAGCGAAAGATCTTCACTCGCACCCAAAAAGATGCACGCAACCTCGGTGTTGCCGCAAAGCCGTAATACGTCCTCGCTTTGCGCAGGGCAGTCCTCTGCGGTCAGCACGCCCCAAACGCGGACGTGAGCACGCAAGCGACATTTGAGACTCAATTTACGCGGTGCGAAAACGCGACCGTTACAGCTCTCGCTCGTCACGTCGGCAGAGCAGATCAGCCCCTCGCCCAATTCTACGTCGGCGGCAAGCTCCAACGGTACGCTCATGCGGTATTCGTCGGTGTGGGTCACGCAGTAGAGCTTGCCGTCGTTGCCTGCGTATAAGATGCTGTATTCGACGTGTCCCGACAGCTCCGCTCCTGAGGCTCCAAGATATTTTTCGGGCGGCATGACCGTTGCACGCACGCGCAAAAGTCGCTTGACCTCGGGGCGGTAGTCGGGGAGCGAGAGCTCACAGGCTGATTCGGTAACGACCTGCTTGTTGCAAACGGTGGTTTGCACGCGCATTTTTGTGGGATTGCTGTTTTTCATATATTCCATTCTCGTATGCTCCTTTGCTTCCTGTTTTGTGCTATATTCTATGCAGGCGTTGGGCAGAATTATGCCTTTTTTGTCAATGGAGGCGCAGATTTGCTGCAGGAAATGAAAAAGTGATTGACATCGCCCCGAAAATTTGCTATAATAGAGCCAGCAAAACCGTGCGGAGACTGCACGGAGAAAAGACAAAAGACAAGGAGGACGATCATGAGCAGAGTTCAAAACGATCCCAAATACAAAAACGCATTGCTGCAAGCCATTCGCGCACAGCTGGAGCACAGAGCCTTTTGGCTGTATCTGCTTTGCGACGAGGCAAAAAAGAGAGGCCTTGACCCCCGTGATTTTGCAAGCGACGCCGTAAAAAGATGCGGATTATCGCAGGGCGCGGATCTTGTCAAAAAGGGCAACACCGACAGTCTCAAGGGACTGCGCAAAACGCTGTTTACCAAGCCCGCGCAATTCGTGTTTGAGATGAAGATCCTCGAATCCACCGACGATAAGCTTTCGATCGATTTTCACTACTGCCCCTTGGTCAAGGCATGGCAAAAGGCAGGGTGCTCCGATGAGGAGATCGCCATGCTCTGTGACATTGCCATGTGCGGCGACCACGGCATTGGCGAGTGTTACGGAAGCGTGCTCGACCTGCCCAAGTGCATTGCAAAGGGCGACGATATGTGCTGCTTGCGCTACCACAAAAAGGACGTTGCGGGCGAGGAGAGGGATTCCTGATGCGCCCGATCGGCGCTCGATTGCCCACCCGTAAAGGATAGACGAGGTGTGATATGCTTGAAAAAATGAGCGATTTTTTTGAAGCACGATTAGACGGCTATGACGCGCACATGCTGGATTGTATTGCATCGGCGCGCGTGTTTTATCCGTTTACGGCAAGTCTGTTGCCAACGGGAGCAGAGAGCCGCGTGTTGGATCTTGGTTGCGGCACGGGATTGGAGCTGGAATATTACTATCAAAATG
>JAZQYE010000188.1:0-3685 GCA_045633385.1 Eubacteriales bacterium
GCTTCTTCTACCAGAATTTCGGTATCGGAGCGAGGGATCAGACAATCGGGGGAAACCTCGTAGGTTTGACGATAAAACGCCCATTCACCGATCAAATATTGAAGCGGTTCGTGAGAGAGTCGGCGGCGCAGGGCATCGTCAAGGGCAGGGGAGTCGTATTCGCGCGAGGGGGCAAGGCGCAACGACAGCGCATCAGCCTTGCAAAAATGCTCCAACAAACACGCGGCATCCCACTCTGCATTTTCAATGCCTGCGTCTTGCAACTGCCGACACAATTCTCGGTACGTCATACAAAAAAACTCCTCTCTTGCACAATTCTCTTATATATTACCATATTTCAGACCAAAAAGAAAGAGATTTTTAAAAAAAATGCAATTTTTTTTCGTTTTCCTCTTGATTTTTTTCAAAAACAATGATATACTGTTATCAGTATATGTGTAAATGTCGCGATTGTGTCGCGTGAACGGAGGTTTGATTGATGGAAAACGAAGTTGTTGTAGTAAAAAAGGGAAATACTTTTTTAAAGGTATTAGGCATTCTGTTGGCAATTGGCGCAATCTGCTTTGCCGCTGTTAAGGTTTATAACAAGTTCTTCCGCAAAAAGACTGACGCATTGGAAGCAGATGAAGCAGACGATGAGGTCGCTTTGGAGGATGCAACCGAGGAAGAGGCTGCAGAGGAAGTATTTGAGGTTCCCGCCGAGGCTGTTATTGCCAATGCGGAGCAAATGGAAGCTTAATTTTGTTTTTATTACATCCGAAAACGGCTTCTCGCGGATACGGGAGAGCCGTTTTCTTGTCTTGATGAAAGGATAACGTATATGGCAAAGTACAGAAGAGGACGCATCAACGAGGAGATGCAAAAGGAACTGACCGTGATTTTGCGCAAGGTCAAGGATCCTCGTGTGAGTGACGCTTTTATCAGCATTACGGCGGCAGATTGCACCGCTGACCTGAAATTTGCAAAGATCTACTACTCGGCAATGGGTGGAGATAAAAAGGAGATCGCAAAGGGACTCAAGGCGGCAACCGGCTTTATTCGCCGCGAGCTTGCAAGCTCTCTGAATTTGCGCATGACTCCCGAATTGACCTTTGTTCCCGATGACTCGGTGGCGTACGGAGCTCATATTGCCAAGATCTTGAATGAGTTGGATATTCAGCCTGAGGATGACGAAGAAGAGACGGACGGAGAAGCAAATGATTGACCTTTTGAATGATTTGGAGGAGCTTTCTGCCGAGCTGCTCTCTCCCGCCGATACGCTGATCCTGTTTCACCGCAATCCGGATGCGGATGCGGTCGGCTCTGCGTTTGCAATGCGCCGCGTTATGGAGGAGCTCGGCTCTCGCGCATTTTGCGTTTGCTGTGACGAGGTTCCCGCGCACTTGCGCTTTTTGATCGAGGATCTCCAAGAGAGTGTTTTATCCGATGCCATTCCCGCTGATTTTGAGGTGGGGCGCATCATCAGCGTAGATACGGCTTCGTTGGCACAGCTCGGTTCTTTGGCTGATCTGTATGCCGAGCGTGTGGACGTTATGATCGACCATCACGAAAGCGGTACGCCGTATGCTTCCTATTGCTACGTTCGTGCAGGTGCGGCGGCTACGGGTGAGGTTGTTTTCGATTTGGTCAAAAAGCTGGTTGGAGAAGGTCGCATTGAGCTTGACGAGGGTATGTGCCGCTCGATCTATGCCGCGATCAGCGGTGACACGGGCTGTTTCCGTTATTCCAACGTGACTGCCAAAACGCACCTGCGCGCGGCAGAGCTGGTAGCCAGCGGAATTGACTGTGCCGATATCAATCACCGCCTGTTTGAGGGCTATACCATGGAGCAATTGCGCGCACGCTCTGCGGCGATCTCCAATATGGAGCTGTTTGCCGACGGCAGAGTGGCGGTTGCAACCTTCCCCTATGCCTTAAAGGCGGCGCTTGGGCTGGAGGATCATCATTTGGATGCGTTGGTCGATATTCCGCGCTCGTTGCTTGGTGCGCAGATCGCCATTTGCATTCGTCAGCCTGCACCCGAGGGAAAATTCCGTGTTTCGGTGCGTTCTTCAATCGATTACAACGTTGCGGAGCTTTGTGAAAAGTTCGATGGCGGCGGTCATGCCCGTGCGGCAGGCTGCACCGTATTTGCCGCAGACATGAACGAGGCAATGCAAAAGCTTGTTTCTGCAATTGATTTTACAAAACTCAACTGAATAAAAACCTCCTGCGTGGGCAATGCTGATGATGCATAACCAAGCAGGAGGTTTTTTATGAAATACAAACGAGTACTTATACTGAGCATTTGCGCGGCGTTTTTGCTGATGGGGATAGGGCTGTTGCCCGTACACGGAGAAGCCGAGATCTACGACAGCGTAGTGCGCCTGCACGTATTGGCAAATTCGGACAGCGAGGAGGATCAGGCGCTCAAATTACAGGTGCGCGATGCGGTATTGCAGATCACGGTGCCCTTAATGGAGGATTGCCCAACGCAAGAGGAGGCGCTCGTGCGCTTGGAAGCAGAGCGGGAGCAGCTTTGCGCGGCGGCGGAGCGAGTGATCCGTGAGGCGGGCAGGGCAGATGGCGTAGAGATACGGATCGGCGTGGAGGAATATCCCACTCGAACCTATGACAGCATTTGCTTCCCTGCGGGAACGTATGCCTCGGTGCGTATCTGCATCGGAGACGCCGCAGGGCAAAATTGGTGGTGCTGTTTATTTCCGCCGCTGTGTCTTGGCGCGGCTACGGTGTCGCCGACACAAGCCGAGGATACTTGCATTTCGGTAGGCTTTACTCCCTCGCAATATAAGCTCATTACCGAGAGCGATACCCCTGTTTACCGTGTACGCTTTAAGCTGTTGGAATTGATCAGGACATAAGCGGTATGGGCGAACGAATTTGATAGAAGATAGAATGATGGTGCATCTTTGTGGCACTGTCGCGATCCCCACCGTGAGCATTGTGCTTTACTGTGGGGATTTTGTCAATTTTTATTCATTCGGCTACCTCGTTTCATGTCAAAATAAACTACTTGACAGCATTGGGAGTTTGTGGTATAATATAACTGTGGAAATTTTGGCATACGGCATTTTGCTCCCAAGAACCATATTGTGCTTGTATATTTGCGCAAAAGAAACAGATACAAACCATAAGATAAAAAGGAGAAATCAAAAATGAGAGATTATGTCATTTTTACAGATTCCGCTTGTGATATCAAGCCCGAAATGCTTGCAGAATGGGGCGTACCTTACCGTTGCCTCACCTTCCGTTTTGACGGTGATGAAAAAGAATATTCCAACGAGGATATGTCGGTAGCGGAGTTTTATGAGAGAATGAAGCAGGGGGGCGTGGCAAAGACCGCCGCAGTCAACTCTGAGATCTTTTTGGAGGCGTTTGACGCCATTCTTGCCGAAGGCAAGGACGTATTGTACCTTGGCTTTTCCTCGGGACTGAGCACCACCTATAACTCCGCGCGCATTGCGGCAGAGGAGCTCAAGGAAAAATATCCCGATCAAAAGGTCGTTGTCATCGATAGCCTTTCCGCATCTGCGGGAGAGGGCTTGTTCGTTTACCTGGTCGTGCAGGAAAAGAAGAAGGGTGCAACCATTGACGAGGCTGCCGCTTTTGCAAAGGATCTGGTCGGTCGTATGGGCATCTGGTTTACGGTTGACGATCTCGTTTACCTCAAGAGAGGCGGCAGAGT
>JAZQYE010000189.1:0-4093 GCA_045633385.1 Eubacteriales bacterium
CTCTCGTTAAAAGCGCACAAACCCGTAGGGACCGACGTAGTGAAGCGAGGATTTTAGAAAGGCTCCCTCCGGGAGGGAGCTCACGCAATAGCTGGTGAGGGAGAGCGCGTGCATAAAAAAGTACGTATTTTTTAAGCAAAAGTGCTATAATTTAGTCGCGCAGGCTCCTTCCACCGCTATCGCGGTCCCCCTCCCTCTCGGAGGGAGGCTTTCGATGCGCTACTTTCAATCGGTGATTTTTTATTTTACCTTTGCCAAAAGCAAGCATTTTGGCAATTGTTCCACCCAAAGCGCGGAGTTTAGAAAGGCTCCCTCCGAGAGGGAGCTGGCGAGCGAATGCGAGACTGAAGGAGCCTGCGCGACTTTGGTTTTCGATAAACGTTATTGCTTCGCGCCCCCCCACCGCGCAAGCTTTTGAAAAAGCTTGACCAAAACTTTCACAAGAGGCTACGCGAACACCGTCAATCACCAACGCAAACAACTCTCTGCACGCGGGGGGTCTCGGTGGTGCCCACGCGCTGGCGAGAGCCGAGCGAACCTGCGGTACGGCCCGAAAAGTGATTTGATTGCTAACAAATCCAATGCACAAAACAAAACGGGAGAGCACACACTCTCCCGATATTGCTATCCTAAAAACTTCCTTTTGGGAAGTTTTTGAGGGGGCGAGGGGGAACTTTTTTCAAAAAGTTCCCCCTCAAAAAAATCATTTTCAAAAAAAACTGCCGCGTACTACTTGAAATCAGTGCAAAAAGATGTTATACTATATTATGGTATATTATTTTATAATACGGTGACGCGTACTCGTCCATTGGCGAAACGCTTGGCATCGATGAAAGGATAGAATGCAATGACTGATCAAACACCAAACGGCGAACAAACGCCAAAGCTCCCGTCTCCCAAAAAGAAAAAGACGTCTGCCTACGACGAGCCCTTTGGCAACGAGAAAAACGCTTCGTTTGACCAACGCACGCCAAACGCCGCGTACGATGCGGAAAAGGACGCGACGACCGCGCATCGCGCACCGACACCGCAAAACGGCGGACAAAAAAAGACGGCACCGCGCGCTCCGTCAAGCACCAAAAAGCCCCCCGTACAGCCCGAAAAGGCAGGCGGACAAGCTTACTATGACGACGTTCACGCATCGACCGCAACGCCGCGCTCCACCAAAAACGAGGGCTCGGCACAAAAGGTCAATATGGACGTTCCGCGCTCGGCAAGACCTGCGCACAAGGTCATTCCCTACTTGCTGTTCGCACTGGCTTTGTTTGTGGGCGTCTCCCTCTTGCTCAACATCTTTTGCAATTGGAAAAACAGCCTCGCTGACCCAAGCGCCCATTGGATGGGCATTGTGGGCTACAACATTTGCTACGTGCTGTTCGGCTTGTTCGGCCCCGCCGTGTTTGCCCTGCCCCTGATACTCGTCAATATGGGTATTTTTTGGAAGCGTTATATCGACAATCGCATTGCGCTTTCCAAAATTCTGGCATCCGTCTTTTTCCTTGCCATGCTCTCGGCGGTGGTACACGTCTTTTGTCTGATCGATCTGCCCCCCGAATATCGCAACCTGCCCGTTGACTCCCTGATGCGCCACGGCGCACTGATGGAGGCAGGCGGCTTGTTTGGCGGTATTTTGGGCTATTTGCTCTACAGCCTTTGCAGCTTTGTGGGGTCGCTGATCATCGGCTTTATCCTGCTTGCGGCATCGCTGTTCTACTTTATCGGCATGACGCCACAGCATTTGTGGAACTACTTGCGCAACCGTCGCCGCACGCACGCAAAGCGCGCGCCCTCCTACTCCGAGCAGAGCGCGGAGGATGCCGAGAACCGTGCCAAAATGAATGAAAAGATCCGTCGCACCACCAACCGTCAGATGAATATGACCGAGACCGACGATTTTGAGACCGAAGCCCCCTTGGGTGCCGTTCGCGTAGTGCATCCCGCTCCCCAGAAAAAGAGCGCGGAGGACAAGATCGCGCCCATGCCCATGCCCCGACTTGACCCCAACGACGGCGAAAAGCTGTTCGTTCCCGAAACGGTCAACCGCCGTATGGCGGCTATGGAGCAACAAGCCGCCGAGGAGGCAGAGCAAGAAAGAGTGCAAGAGCAAGCGCAGGCATCCGCTCCCGCGCCCGCTACGCGCCCTGCTCCCACGGCAAGCGCACGCCCCGCTCCGCAAGCACAGCCTGCATCCCCTGCGCAAAGAGCACCGCAAGCACAGGCGCAAACACACGCTCCCTCCCCCGCTCCGCGTGCTCCCGAGCAAACACCGCCCTTGAATCCTTCCTCTAACCGCGATGCGGCGGTCGAGCCGATCTTCCCCAAATCCTCCGACGGCAGACAAGTCCGTCGCGTTCCCAAGGCGGATCGCAATTTTGATCTGAAGAACATCTTTATCGATCCCGAGGAGCTGGAAGAGCCTACGGTGCGCCGTCACGCGCCCGTACCGCCCGAGGTACCGATCTCTGCTACCACGGCAACGCCGAAGCCTGCCGCAACCGCTCCCACGGCATCAGCCCCCACGGCAAAGCGTCCTGCATCGGCTCCCAATGCCGCACAGCCGCAAAAGCCCGTGGCACAAAAGCCTGCCGCTCCCACGGCAACGGCACCTGCAAACAGCGCGTCGGGCTCACAGGGCAAGCAAATTCCGCTCCCCAAGGCTCCCACCGCTGCTCCTGCGGCGCAAAAGCCCAAGACCGCTCCCACCGCCTCCGCAGATGCAACCTCGCGCACCATTGCACAGCCCAAGGATTTTGGACTGACCAGCGAGGAGTTTGAAAAGATAGAAGCACAGCAGCTCCCCCTCCCCAAGGCAGGGGCGACCGCAACCAAAAAGCCTACCGCGGCAGAGGGTGCAAAGCCTGCAAAGGTAGAGGCGACCACGGCAGAAAAGAAGACCGCTCCCCAAAAGCCTGCAAAGCCCAAGCGTTATATCTTCCCGCCCATCTCTTACCTCCACCCGGGAGAGCCGATGACCGAGGAGAACCGCGCCGAGCTGGATGCCAACATGGAGGCGTTGGAGGCGACCTTAAAGAGCTTTCACGTCAATCTGGAGGGCAAGCCGCGCTACGCCTGCGGCCCTACCGTAACGCGCTACGAGGTCACTCCCGCGGCAGGTGTGCGCGTACGCACCATCACCAATTTGGCTGACGACATCGCGCTCTCTCTGCGTGCCGCAGGCGGCATTCGTATCGAAGCCCCCATTCCCGGCACCAACTCGGTGGGTATCGAGGTGCCCAACAAAACAAGAAGCACCATTTATTTGCGCGAGCTGATCGAATCCGCCTCCTTTGCCGACTCCAAGAGCAAGCTGAGTGCTTGTCTCGGTTCGGGCATTGCGGGTGAGCCCTTGATCTTTGACATTGCCAAAATGCCCCACCTTTTGATCGCCGGTACCACGGGTAGTGGTAAGTCGGTCTGCATCAACTGTATCGTCATGAGCTTGCTCTACAAGGCAACGCCCGACGACGTCAAGCTGGTGATGATCGACCCGAAAAAGGTTGAGTTCAGCATTTACAAGAACATTCCCCACCTCATGGCTCCCGTGGTCACCACGCCCAAGGATGCCGCAGGTGCGCTGCAAGCCGCCGTTGAGGAAATGGAGCGCCGCTTTGAGCTGTTTGAGCAGGTTGGCGTGCGCGACCTCAAGGGCTACAACGCCGCAACGGCGACCGACCCCGATATGCCTGCACTCCCCTATATCGTGATCATCATCGACGAGCTTGCCGACCTGATGATGACGGCGCGCGACGAGGTCGAGACCGCCATCTGCCGTATCGCACAAAAGGCGCGTGCCGCAGGTATGCACCTGATCATCGGTACTCAGCGTCCCTCGGCAGACGTCGTTACGGGTCTGATCAAGTCCAACGTCCCCTCCCGTATCGCGTTTGCGGTCAAGTCGCAGGTTGACTCCCGCGTCATTCTCGACCACATCGGTGCCGAGGCACTGACGGGTCGCGGTGATATGCTGTTCGTTCCCATCGGCTCTATGCGCGACACGCGTGTGCAGGGCGCATTTGTTGACGACAAAGAGGTCGAAAAGATCTGCGAGTTCATCCGCGCCACCAACGGCACGGCAGAATACGACGAAAAGTTT
>JAZQYE010000190.1:0-6291 GCA_045633385.1 Eubacteriales bacterium
ATTTGTTGATGAGGGCGGCAAGCTCCATACGGCTATGCACATCGGTTTTGAGGTATATCCTCTTTGTGTGCGTTTTCACGGTCTGGACAGAGATAAACAGGATATCGGCAATATCCGCATTGGAGTGACCAAGACAGATCAGCTCTGCGACTTCCTTTTCCTTGTCGCTGAGCTTGGACATGGGATCGTCCGACAGCTCCGCTTCGGCAACAACCGCAGCCTCGACGTTTGTTTCGGCTTCTGCCACCGTAGCAACGACGGTCTCCGCTGTAGCAGCATCTTCCTCATCCGTGATCCTACGGCGAAGTGCGAACATCAAGAACGGCTCGACCTGCATATATACGAACACAAGCACACCCATGATCACCGCATAGAAGATATACAGCGCGATTGGCGCACCAAGGAAGATCTCGGCGATAACGGCGTGAACGAGAACCGCCGAGAAAGCAAGACCGATGACAGAGGGTGCTATGAACTTGGATGGATAGGACTTCATGATCGGCACACCGTAAAGCGGCCCGAATATGGCGGCAGCCATACCGAATCCGATCAGCCCGCAGGCAACAGGGGCAAAAGAGGGAACGTAATCGGTAACGAGCATCAAAAGGAAACCGAGTCCGCCCAGCCCCACAAAAACGGGCATCAGCCGGAAAGGATGAATGTTCGCTTTTTTGTGGATCAAGTACATGGAAAAACAAGAAAGTGCCACGATCAAATACATAATGGAAACGCCGTGTTCTACCTTACCGACAATCGCAGGGCCGGCAACGCTCATCAGCGCAACAATGAACATAAGAAGATAGGTGCCCCACATCATCTTTTTCGGTGCGATAATGCCATCGCTCTTTTTCACGAACCGCGGCAAATGCTCCTTACCCGCAGGGATACGGAGGAAGAAGATAAACAGAAGCACAAGAGCCACCACCATTGCATAGCGGAAGGTAGAGAACGGGATCGACACGATCTCGTTTTGAACCAAAGCGATCAGGAACACTGCTATACCGTAGCCGAAGGTCAGATACTTAACGCTGCTTTTCTCGGAAAAGTAAGTAACCACAAGGAAGGTCTCAAAGCCGATCATTAGACAGCAGCAGAAGATCTGCAGGTAAATGTTAAAGCGCAGAGCATCCTCCGGCAGAGGAAGAAAGAACCCGATAGCCGAAAGGAGCGCAACACCCGTGGCGATCCGCTGCACCCACGTAATAATCCTCGGCAAGAAGATCATCGTAAGGATACCGAGTATGTAACAAACCGCCGTCAGCGTAGTGCCGTAATCGATGTTGATGTCGATTGGGATCTTTCCGTCGAGAGCCGAGGACGGCTCAAGGAAATAATAGATAAACGCCATCTGCCAAAAGCTGAACATGGAGAAGCAGACGAGCATCCACAGAGGAATCTCTCTCCTCTTTTTTTGATTTTCTATCAAGATCGGGTGATTCATACGTTGCACCGTCCTTTTTTCAAATTTTACCCCCGAAATCGGAGGAATACCCCCTTTTTTACGAAAAATACCCCCCAAAAATGCCCTCTACCCCTCAAAATACCACCAACGGGGGACAGACAAAATCAAAAAAAATTTGTAAACTATGGGTGTAAAGCGCGGGAGGACTCCCGAAAAAAGAGAAAAAAGTTAAAGGGATATCCCTTTATGTTGGTATTCTGTACCAACATAAACTCCTCTGTCTGCTCTTAACTGCGACGGAGGTCGTCCCAATATGTTATTTACTATTATATCACAAATTCTTGAATTTTTCAAGAACATTCAAAAAAATGTCGAAAAAAAGAAATTGCGGAACGGAGGTGCAACATGAAGATGTTTTTCAACAACATCCGACTGGACGAGGAAAGCCTGCGCTTTTACTATGCGTGCGACAGATGCGGCAAGAGGACGTATAGCGGAAAGCTGCCTCTGCTTTGCCGCGGTGTGAGAACGCTTGCGAGGTGCAAGACCGGCACGGCGGGAGGATGGAAACAGAAAGCCTACAACCGAGCCAAGCATCGGGCGTATTCAAAGCTCATCCTCAAATTTAATCTGTGTCAGCGTTGCTTCAAGTTCGTGTGTGACGGCTGCTTCGACACCTCGGATGACCTCGGAGCTTGCTCGGAATGCACACGGAAAAAAGAGTAAAAAAATCATCGAAAAATTATTTTTGTATCGTTCCGTTATCGGAATGATATGGACATCAGAAATGAGGATATTTTCGTCAAAAAAATTTCCAAAAAAAGTTTCTGTGTCGTTCCGTTATCGGAATGATACAAAGCAAAAAAAGGAGGAAAATTTTATGTCAAATAGATACCTAAAAGTCGGTGAGGTAGCTGAGCTTTGGAAGGTCTCGGAACGCCGCATAAGACTGCTTTGCGATCAAGGCAGAATCGAAGGAGCAAAAAAATTTGGGCGCAGTTGGATGATCCCCGACGATGCTTCCAAACCCGTGGATACAAGATATAAGGAGCAGAAGAAAATGCTTGAAGATCTCCCCACACTCCCCATGCCGCGCAAAGCTCCGTTCCTCTATATGACCGACCTTTACACCAAGCCCGGCTCGGCAAACAAGGTCATTGAATCCCTTGCGGATCACCCCGAGGCACAGGCACTTTTTGCCGCCGAGATCGCTTACAGCCGAGGCGAGATCAAGAAGGTGGTGGAAGACGCGCAATACTTCTTAAAGGCAAATTCCGGCTTTTATGCCGTCAATGCAGGCGGTATGCTGTTAGCCCTTGCGGCGATGTGGCGAGGCGACATTCTTTTGTGGCGAGAAGCCAAGGTACATATCTTTGAAGCACCCGCAAAAACACAGACGGACGAAGAAATTATGGCACTTTCCATTGCCTGTGTAGACAGCGCGGTGCGTGATCTTTCAAGCTATCCCGAGTGGTTTACAAGGGGCAAATTCGCACACCTACACTGCGATTCGCTGCCCGCAGCCTGTGTTTTTTACGTAAAATATCTGCTTGTGCAGGCACAGGATATGGCGAAAGACCACATCACTCTGCCCGACGTGACGGGGCTTGGTCTGCTGAAAACCATCCCCTATATCACAGAGCCGATGATCGCCCAAGCGGTAGCCGAAAAAAAGGTCATTCCCGAGATCTATCTCAGACTGCTCGTAGCCATTGCCTACCATCAGTGCGGCGACGATCAGAGTGCTATCGAACACATTGACCGCGCCATTGAATTGGCTCTGCCCGACAAGCTCCTCGGCATTTTAGCGGAGCATAGACGGCAGCTCGACTACCTCCTCGATGACCGCTTGGAGCTTGCCGATCCGAATGCCTGCCGTAAGTACAAGGCTCTTCATAAGGTGCTGCTTGACGGTTGGACGAATCTCCATAACAAACTTTTGTCAAGGAACGTATCGAAGGCTCTGACCATCCGAGAAAGGGAGTGCGCACGACTTGCAGCGTTCGGTCTTACCAACGGAGAGATAGCCGAAAGACTGCAAATCACACAGTCGGCGGCAAAGCAAAACGTGCTGCTTGCGATGAACAAATCTGGTGCAGCCAACCGCGAGGAATTGGGTGCGTTTGTGTAAAATGACGAATGATTTTTTGTCAAAATCCTGTCCTTTTTAGCCCCAAAAATGATATACAAATCGAATGAAAAATCCTGTATAATGATATCAGAAAAAACCGCTATGCAGGATTTTTCATTTTTGGAAAAAGGAGGACACCGCATGGAAATGATCAAGGAAGGCGATCTGTACAAGAGGATCGAGATCGAAGGAGTTACCTTTTTGATCTATTACGGATATTCAACGGAAAAGGAAAAAGAACACGGTTGGGAGCCTGCGCCTCAATACCCGGCGTTTGAGGAAGTGCCGCAGTATACTCCGGACGGACGACCATTCGCCAATCCCTGTCAGGATTGCTGTGAGTATTACGATCCTATTGCACCGAGAAAATCCGATAATTGGTGCTTCAACTGTAAGCTATTCGATAAGCGAGAGCAGATGATCGGCATCTGTACTTGTGAGAAACGAAAATTGGAGGTAGCCCGAAGCGGAACGCAGACGGACTCCCCGAGCGAGAAAACGGAGGTAAGGGATGATGAGATATGATATATAGATATGAAGAAACCCGATACCCCGCAGAAAAATCTTAACGACAGGAGGACACACTATGGGATTTTTAGAAAGAGCGATAAGACGAGGAATCAGTCAGGGCGTAAGCAACGCCGTAGGACAGGCGGTAAACAAAGCGGTTGAGCCTCACGCAAACAGACTTGCAAACGAAGCGACCGCTTATGCGACCGAAGCAAGTAAAAATATGAAGATCTGTCCAAAATGTGAAAAGGTATGTCAGGCAGACAAAAAGTTTTGCCCCGACTGCGGTACACAGCTCCCAGAAAAGACACTTGCGGAGGGTGCGGTCTGTACCAATTGCGGAACGCAGAATAAGCTTGGTGAAAAGTTCTGTGCCTCATGCGGAACCAAGCTGCCGCAGGCGATACAGGAGGAGCAAATGGCGGCAAACAGAGCCGCAGCCTTTGAGGAAGAATGGAACGCCATTCTTCCTCAGTACCCGATGTGGCGGCTGGGCGGCTCAAATCTGCATATCGAGCAGTATGAGGTAGGCTGCTACAGCTTCTCGGCAGATTTCAAAGGCGGAAGCTTCGCCGCACAGAATGCCGTCGAGCAGTACCGGCAGTTGCTTTTGCAGAACGGCTTCTATATGGCGGGACAGTATCCCAATATGTCCCATCTGTACAAGCAGATCAACGGTGTCTGCTATCACGTGGATACCGAGCATTGCTTCGAGGGTGACAGCGACTGTCCCACGATAGGCTTTGATAACAGGGAGCCCTACGGTGGGCTTGATTACACCGCTCCCTCATCGAGCGGTAGCTCGTGGAAGAATTTCTTCCGATAAATAATACGAAACAAAAAAGGAGAATGACTTATGATGAAAGCAGGAAAAGTATTCAGAAAAACATTGCCGTTTTGTTGGGCAAAGCTGCTTCTCGGAGCCGTAACGGTTCTCGTATCGTGTATACTTTTGGCACTCTTCCTCGGGATCGGATGGATTTTTGGCGAGGGCGGCATCTGGATCGGCATCATTCTTTGGTGCGGGTCGATCGGTGTGATCCGATTCGTTATTATGCACTACTTCGGTTATATGGTCAAAGCGGGACACATCGCCGTGATGACAGAAGCCTATACCACAGGACAGGTTCCCGATAATCAAGTCAAGTACGGCATCGGCAAGGTAAAGGAAAGATTTGTAACCTCGAATATCTACTTCGCGGTAGACAAGCTGGTGACCGGCGCGGTCAAGCAGATCCAGCGAGGCATTGAAAAGCTGGGACAGAAGATGGACTTCATTCCCGGTATGCAGCAGGTAGCTAAGCTTGTAAGCTTCTTCGTGGAGCTTTCTCTCGGGTACATAGACGAGTGCTGTCTTGGCTACACCTTTTACAAAAAGGAACAGGGCGCGTTCAAGAGCGCGTGCGACGGCGTTGTGATCTACGCTACCAACATCAAAAAGCTACTCGGCAAGGCGGCAAAGACGATGCTCAAGGTCGTTCTCCTTTGCATCGTGACCGTTCTTCTCGTGTTCATTCCGCTCGGACTTCTCTTCAAGCTCCTCAACTGGAGCGGACTGATCGCATTCCTGCTGGCTTGCTTCGTTACCTGGATCCTCAAGTTTGCGTTCCTCGACAGCTACATTCTCTGTCAGACCATGGCAGGATATATGGAGGTAGCGCCCACTACTCAGATCACCTTCGACCTTTATGGAAAGCTTTGCGGCATTTCCGGCAAGTTCAAGGAGCTCTTTAACAAGGGTAAGCAGGAAGAAGCTCAGATGCAGAGTCAAGCCAATATGCAGGCAAATATGAGTGCGGAAGCCGACATCAATATAAACGGCGGCGAGACGCTCAATACACAGAACGTATATACACAAGAGGCACCGCAGACGCCGCCGCAGGCACAGCCTCAGCAGCAGAACGTACCGCCTCAGAACGAAGCACCCAAAGCCGCCTTTTGCGGACAGTGCGGAACCAAGATCACCGCAGGTACTGCCTTCTGTGGAAACTGTGGGGCAAAGTTGAATTAAGGAGGATAAAAAGATGATGAAGAAACTATTAGCAATCTTACTTGCGGCGTTTATGCTGCTTTCGATGGTCGCTTGTGACCTTGGCAATACCGAGAATCCTAACGGCGATAATCCCGGAACCTCGCAGAATGGTGGTGAAAACAATAACGGTGGTGGCAACAACAATGGCAGTGAAAACAACAAGGATGCCGTTGACGTAACCGATGGCAGCGGTAATAACAACAATAATAACAATAA
>JAZQYE010000191.1:0-10421 GCA_045633385.1 Eubacteriales bacterium
TGAGTATTGTCTTCCTAAGACCGCTTGGCCTCCGACTTCAAATACCCTTTGATATGGCGGGCTCGCCCTGGTTTTTGCAGTATTCTCCCTACGTATATTATAACGAGCATTGCATCGTGCTCAGCGCGGAGCACACCCCCATGAAGATCGATCGCGCCACCTTTGTCAAGCAAATGGATTTTGTAGAGCAATTTCCGCACTATATGCTCGGCTCCAACGCCGACCTTCCCATCGTGGGCGGCTCGATCCTGACGCACGACCACATGCAGGGCGGCAGATATACCTTTGCCATGGAGCGTGCCCCCATCGAGCAGGAGCTTTTCTTTACGGGATTTGAAAACGTCAAGGCAGGTATCGTCAAGTGGCCGATGTCGGTCATTCGTCTCACCTCGCCCGACCGTGAGGCACTCATCGAGCTTTCCGACCGCATTCTGGGCGCGTGGAGAACGTATTCCGATCCGCAGGCGGATATTTTGGCATACACCGACGACGAGCCGCACAATACCGTTACCCCCATCGCGCGCCGCCGCGGCGAGGATTTTGAGATCGACCTCGTCCTGCGCAACAACCGCACCACCGAACAGCATCCGTTGGGTCTCTTCCATCCCCACGCGGATAAGCATAATATTAAAAAGGAAAACATCGGACTGATCGAGGTCATGGGACTTGCCGTTCTTCCCGCGCGACTCAAAAACGAGATGAACCTGTTGGCACAGTATCTGGTAGAGGGTAAGGACGTTACCGAGGACGAGAGCATTGCCAAGCACGCCGCATGGGTGGCGGCCTTTGCCGATAAGTATCAATTTACAAGCGAGAACGTCCATACGATCCTGCAAGCCGAGATCGGTAGGACCTTTGAGGGCGTATTGGAGGACGCAGGCGTTTACAAATGCACCGAGGAGGGCAGAGCCGCATTCCTGCGCTTTACACAAAATATTTAAACGAGGATTGATATGAAGATCTTTTTTCAAAACGCCGAGGCGCTTTTGGGCGGCATTCAAGAGGTTGCCGCCGAGCTGGATTTTACGCTTGCCGACAAGGAGCAGGCGGAGCTGACCGTTTCCGTTTGTGCGGTGGACGAGCGCATTTTGCACGTCACGCGAGAGGGGAAAACAGCAACCATAACCTACGGCGACGGCTACGCACGCTTTTTCCGCGCCCTTGCCATTTTGATCGGCAAGAGCCGTGAGGGGGAGCAGCGCTTTGACCTGACCGAGCGCCCCTTGTTTGAGACCAACGGCGCCATGGTGGATATGTCGCGCAACGCCGTGATGAACCTGCCCACGCTTTACGCCATGCTTCGCAAAATGGCGTTGATGGGATTGAATACCTATCAGCTCTACGTAGAAGATACCTACGAATTGAGCGACTACCCCTATTTTGGCTATATGCGCGGCAGATACACCCGTGAGGAGCTGTGCGCCATCGACCGTTACGCCCGTATGCTCGGCATCGAAATGATCCCCTGCATTCAGGTGCTCGGTCACCTTACCACGCACCTGCGCTGGGCAAAGGCGGGCGCGTACCGCGATACCGCAAGCGCCTTGCTGGTGGGAGCGGACGAGACCTACCGATTGATCGAGAGCATGATCAAAACCGTTTCAGAGTGCTTTGCCACGCGCCGCATTCACATCGGCATGGACGAAACGCACGACCTCGGCACGGGCGCATACCTCGACCGCTTTGGGTACCGTGAGAGACAAGAGATCTATTTTGCGCATCTGGAGCGCGTGTCCGAGATCCTGCAAAAATACGGTATGCAGCCCATGATGTGGAGCGATATGTTCTTCCGTCTGGCAGGCAAGGATATTCCCGGATATGAGGATTATTGCCTTGACGTGACCTTTACCGAGGAGTATATCAACAGCGTTCCCAAGCACATCAAGCAGGTGTATTGGGACTATTACCACGACGACGAGCATTTTTATGCGACCAATATCGATAAGCATCGCCTCTTGTTTGGCGAAAATATGATGTTTGCAGGCGGCGTGTGGCTGTGGAGCGGACATTGCCCCATGTATTCCGAGTCGCTCCGCAACTCCGTTCCCGCGCTCAAGGCTTGCCGCCAAAAGGGCGTGCGCGACGTGCTTGCAACCGTATGGCTCAATGGATCGGAGAACCATTTGATGCTCTCTCTGGCAGGGCTTGCATGGTACGCCGACTTTGATTATCGAGGCGACTTTGACCTCTTGGGCGTCAAGCGTTGCTTCTCTTATGCTTGCCAAGCAGATTACGACGATCTGATGCTGTGCGAGCTGCCCGAGCATCCGCACGGCGACCGCTTTACCGTGACCCGTGTTCTGCTTTACAACGACCCCATGCTGGGGCTGCCCGACCGTCATTTTGAGGGGCTCGATCTGCGGGAATACTACCGCAACGCCACCCGTGCACTTGCAGGGGCGGAGGAGCGCGGCGGAATATTTGCCGACGGTATCAACGTCGTCTGCAAGCTTTCCTCGCTTTTGGAGAACAAAGCGGATTTCGGCTTGCGTCTTTGGGCGGCGTACGAGCAAAACGACCGTGCGGCACTCGCGTCTCTTGCAAAGGAGTGCGACGTGATCATCGAAAAGCTGACCGATCTGCGCATGTCGCATCGCACCGCTTGGATGAATGCCTATAAGCCCTTTGGCTGGGAGGTGCACGATATTCGCTACGGTGGTCTTTTGGCACGCTTTGATACCGTGCGCGAGACGATCAACGCATATCTTGGCGGCGCGATCGACCGCATTGCGGAATTGGAGGAGGCGCGCCTGCGCTTTGACGGCAAGGCGGATGACGCCGCACCGATCGACGATCGATTCTTCTGGATGACCTATACCGCGCTTGCAACCGCAGGCACCTTGCGTTAAAGAAAAAAGTCGCCTTGACTTTTTCAACCGTTTATGATATACTGAAAATAGACCGTTTCGTGCCGTTTGGCGCGAAAAAGAAAGAGGATTGCAGGAATGAAAAAGAATTTAAGAAGTATGATCGAAACCTACCGCGAGAGTACGGCACAGTCTCTGGTGGATATGAATCAGTATGACCTGATCGAAAGCACCGGCATGACACCGGATCTGGCACATAAAAAGAGTGCACACATGAGCGCGGCTTGGCATTTGACCAAGCTTTCCCGTGCCGTCATTCCCATGGGCGGCTCCGATCTTTCGGGCGTGCGTTACCTGACCTTTTCCGTCTGCTCGGTCAACGCGTCGGGCACGACCTTCCGCCTTTTGTTCGATAACAGTCCGAAGGGCGAGGGCAAGAACGGCTACGAGGCAATTTTGAGCGTAGCGCGTGACGGCTGGAACGATTACCGCATCGAGCTGCCGTTCTTGCACGGCGTGCGCGATATGGAGGGCTGGAGCAACATCGGCAGTATCGTGTTAGAGGCAGTCTCTCTGCCTGCGGAGGGCAAGGGAAAGCCTGTTTTGTACGTTGACAGTATGTTCGTTTACGAGGACTTTGCAGCACCGCTGTTTACCAAAATGCCCGAGCTCAAGGGCGCGGCGGTATTCTCCAAAACGGGTAGCTTTGCCATTGTTGACCGCAAGCGCCTTGCCATTGCCATTGACGAGGCAGAGGCAAAGCCGTTTGAGGAGGAGGGAACGCTTTGGCTTCCCATGGCACCCGTTGCCGCAGGCATTGCATTCTCTGCCGTGGTCGATAACCGCGCCATGACCCTTTCCTTTACTTACCGCCGCAAAAAATACGTGTTCTCGGCAAATTCCAATTGCATGACGGTGGACGGCGAGAGCCGGGAGCTCGGCTTTTTCCCCAAAGACCGTCAGGGCACGCTCTTTTTCCCGGCGGAGTTCGTTCGTGATTTCTTCCGTTGGAGACAGATCTTTACCGACCCCATGGGTCTTGTCGTGCTCTCCAACCGCCGCAATATCTTTCAAAGCGGCAGAGATTTTCAAATCATCTGGCAGCTCATTGCCGATACCACCTTCCTGCGCCCCGACGGCGCGCGCGTGCTGGGCGACCTGCACCGCCGCTTCCCGAACCCCGGACGAGGCAGGCTCCTGCTCAGCCACGACGAGTGGATGCAGCTGCGCCGCCTGACCAAGGAGGATGCCGCACTTGACGATTACGTCAAGGCACTCAAGGAGCAGTACGGAACCAATACCGAAGCCTTCCGTCAAGCTCCCATTTCCGTCGATGCAGGCAAAAACGCGCAGACCTTTGCCGCCGAGCTTGGCGCGTCTGCCGATAAGATCCTTGCGTTTTCCACCCTTTATCGCGTTACGGGTGATAAAAAGTACTGCGAGCGCGCCGCCGCCGAGTGTGAGGCGCTGGCAATGCTTGGCGATTGGAACGCACAGCTCATGTCCTCGGTCGGCACGGTCACCTTTGCGGTTGCCGCCTGCTACGATTGGTGCCACCACGTGTGGGACGAGGGCAGAAAGGCAAAGATCGAAAGAGTAATTCTGCGCAACGGTATGCGCCCCGCACTTGAATGCTACGATGGCAAAAAGAGAATGTGGATCGCAGGCGGTACGGGCGCGGCGGTCGTCAATGCGGGTATGCTTGCCGCGGCGTTGGCACTCGCCGATATTTATCCCGAAACGTCTCTCAAGCTCCTCAACCGCATCCTGCGCAACGCAGAGCCTTGCTTTGCATCTTACGCACCCGACGGCGGCTACAGCGAGGGCGTTGCGGCTTGGGAAAAGAGCTTCCGCGCGCTGTCCCTGATCATTGCCATGCTGCAAAAGGCTTGCGGCAACGATTACGGCTTTGCATCGGCTCCCGGATTTTCCGCAACGGGCTATTTCCCCATTTGCACCGAGACGGCAAACGGTATGTGGAACTTCCACAACAGCGCCGCACAGCCTGCCGATACCGCCATGGCGTTCTGGCTCAGCACGCAGTACGGTGACCCCGTACACGCATGGATGCGCCGCCAACAGCTCTTGTCGGGCACCAAAAAGATCAATCCCTTCGATATTATATTCTATACACCCGTTGACGATACCCAATCTCCCATTCTGCCCTTGGATGCGGTCTATCGCAAGGCAGGTCTTGCCGCCATGCGTTCGGGCTGGGGAAGTGAAGATATCTTCGTCGGCTTGCACGGCGGCGATAACGCAGAGGTCAACGGAGACCTGGATGCAGGCAGCGTGATATTGGATTGCGGCGGCGTTCGCTTCTTTGCCGAAACGGGAGGAATCGAAACGCTCCCCCTGATGGTGCGCCGTCGCGCCGCAGGTCAAAACACCATTTTGGTCAATCCCGTCTCCGAGCCCGCCCCCGACCAAAATCCGCACGCCAACGCAAAGCTTGTGGAAATGAAGGGAAGTGAGGATCGCATCTACGCGGTCGTTGACATGAGCACCACCAACGAGGCGATCCTGCGCGGCAAGCGCGGCGTGATGCTGACCGATCGCCGCACCACCGTGGTCATTCAGGATGAGCTCGTGCTCAAGGCACCGGGCGAGATCCTTTGGACGGTCTATACCCCTGCCGAGGTCACAGTCAGCGGCGGCGGAAAGATCGCAAAGCTGACCGCGCAGGGCAAAACGCTCTTGTGCAAGCTTGGCGGCTTGGGACAGGCAAAATTCGCCTTTGAAAAGGTGGAGAACTGCGACCTGACGCGCCTTTATATCCGCGCCGAGGTCAAGGAGCGCGTACGCCTTTCGGTTGCCGCACGCCTGATCGACGAGGGCGACTCCCTGCAACAAAAGATCTACGACGTCACCCCCATCAGCACTTGGGGCAACGTGTAAAAAAGGGGTCGGTCAAAGGCTTTTAAAAAGCTTTTGACCGACCCTTTTGCATTGCCTGCGGCATGAATTGTGCATATTGCACAATTTTTTTTGGGGGGATTGTTGGAAATGCTGAAATTTTAAATTGTACTTGACAACGCTAAAAAAGTGTGATAAAATACAATTGCGGAAGTATCCGCAAAATATGGAAAGGAGAAATCAAACCATGAAAAAAGTAGTGTTAGCAGTCATCATCGCTCTGTTGTGTTGTTCTCTTTGCTCTTGCCTCGATACGTTAAAGGCCTTTTTAGAGTTGGAAACAACGACCTCCGAGCCGGAGGAAACCACCACGCCCGTTGAAGAGGACGACGTTACACCCATGCCCGAGCCAAGCATCGGCTTGACATACCGTTCGTACGGTGACGGCACGTGCGTGGTAACGGGAATCGGAGATTGTGCCGATCGCTATCTGATCATCCCCTCGATTTCTCCTGACGGAGATACCGTTGTGGGGATCAACGATCGTGCATTTGCCTCCAACGATAAGCTCCGATCTGTCCTATTGCCGGATACGGTGACAAGCATCGGTGCATCCGCATTTGCACAATGCACCGATTTGGATCGCATTACCATTCCCGAAGGAGTAACGAGCATCGGCGCATCTGCATTTGCACAGTGCACCGAGTTGAGTAGCATTACCATACCTGCAAGCGTAACGAGAATTGACGCCAATGCCTTTTTGGAGTGTATTGACGTTACTGACGTGAAGGTAGAGGAGGGGAATCCCGTTTATCACAGCAATGGAAACTGCTTGATCGATACGGCGCAAAAAAAGCTGATATTTGGTTGCAGCAGCTTCTTTATTCCCGATGACGGCTCGGTAACCTTTATCGGCAACGGTGCTTTTCAAGGCATGAATATTAAGCTCGTTCACGTTCCCTCCAACGTTAAAAAAATTGGTGCCAGAGCATTTTACAATTGCAAACAATTGACAACGGTTCAATTTGAGGTAGGATTGGTTGAAATTCAAGAGGAGGCGTTTGTGGGTACGGCAATTACCGACGTCACCTTGCCGTACACGGTAGAGCGTCTTGGCAGCAGAGTATTTTATCAAACTCCTGTAAAAAAGGTCTATTTGTCAGGCGGCTTGACAGAAATTCCCGAATCTGCATTTGAAAATTGTGGGCAATTGTCGCAGGTCACGCTTCCCGGTGGATTGACGACCATCCATCAAGAGGCATTTAGCAATTGCTATTCTCTCAAAAAGATCAATTTCCCCAACGGGCTGAAGATCATCAATATGGGGGCGTTCAGTCATACGGGTCTTGAATCTGTTACCATTCCGGGCAGTGTCAGTTATATTGGCAGATCTGCATTTAGGAATATCCATCAATTGAAAACGCTTGTACTCAACGAGGGTGTTAAATCGATCGGAGAATTCGCGTTCCAAAATTGTCAACAGCTCGAATCGGTTCGATTGGCACAGAGCATTGAATCGATCGGACAATCCGCGTTTTCCTGTTGCGTAGCACTTCGTGAGGTTTCCTTGCCGAGCTCCTTGACCACCTTGGGAGAGAACGTTTTTGACGGATGTCAGTTACTGAGTGCACTTCACATTCCAAAGGGCGTTACAAAGGTATCGTGGGGGCAGATTGGTCATTGTGAATCCTTGAGAAGCTTGACGGTAGAAGAAGGTCATCCTCTTTATATAAGCGTTGGCAACTGTATCATCAATAAAAAGATCTACTCTTTGGTCATGGGCTTGGAGCCAAACAATATTCCTACCGACGGAAGTGTCACGTCAATTGAGCCCAAAGCCTTTTATAGGTGCGATTATGCGGGTGAGTTGGTTCTTCCCGCAACCATCAATTCCATTGGTAGCGAAGCATTTTACAATTGCTCGTCCCTGACAAAGGTGGTTTTGCCAAGGGCATTGGGTACCATTGGCGACTATGCATTTGCATCTTGTGACTCTTTGCAGGTCGTTGAATTTCCGCCTCGACTTGCGGGCATCGGCAAGTCGGCATTTGCAGGCTGTACCATGCTTTCCAAGGTAGAGTTGCCCGAAAGTGTGACCTCTATTGGCGTTTCTGCGTTTATGAACTGCAGAAATTTGATCGAGGTGACTATGCCGCTTGGCGTTACGGTTATCCCCGAAAGCCTTTTTGCGGGATGTGCAAAGCTGGAAAAGGTCGTGCTCTCTCCCAAAACAAGTGAGATCCAACGCAACGCATTCCAATACTGCTATGCTCTTTCGGAGCTGGTGAATTTTGAAAATACCGAAATGCAGGTCATCAAGGAACGCACGTTTATCAATTGCGAGAGCTTAACCTCAATCAAATTCCCCGAAACCTTGAAGGAAATAGAGGAAAAAGCGTTTTACGGATGCAAATCTCTTGCTTACGTCTATATTCCGGCAGGCGTGTACTCGATTGAAAATCTCGCGTTTGGCGAATGTCCGTCCCTTGCAGAGATCGATCTCTCACCCGAAAACGAATATTATGCCAAGGTCAACAATTGCGTATTTCACGTCAAATACAAGCGTGTGATCTTTGCGGGGGAGGGCGCAGTCATCCCTGCAGACGGTTCGGTTGTCGCGCTTGGCTCGTATGCCTTTCAGAGTGGCGGAATCACCGAAATTTCCATTCCCAAAACCATCAACCGCATTGCATCAAATGCATTTTACAATTGCGATGAATTGACTGTGATCCATTTTGACGGAACGGTATCGGAGTGGTACAAGGTGATGAAGGATTTGGGTTGGTACGGGAATATCGATCTTGCAAAGCTGAAGATCCAATGCACCGACGGACTTGCCGACCCATTCTTCCAGGAAGGAAAATAAACAATAAATAACCATAAAAAGGTGGAAGACCGCGGTCTTCCACCTTTTTTAAAAGATTTTTTTTATGAAAAGATTGTGGGAGAACCCTTTTTGCAAAAAGGGTTCCCCCACACCCTTTCCCAAAAACTTTTTTGGTAGGGGATTCATGTTTCCTTTCACTTTTTTGACTTACAGGAAAATCTGCTTTATGGAAAGCACCGATTGGTGCTTGGTTTTATTCCATTTTTTCAGCCACCAAGCGGTGCATTTGCGCAATGCGGTCGGCGGCTTGGTCTTTTGTTGCGCCGCGCGCTTGCAGATAGATCTTGATCTTGGGCTCCGTTCCGCTCGGGCGAATGATCATGCGATAATCCGCGCTCCGAAAACGCAGAACGTCACTCTTGGGAAGTCCGTAAAGCCCTTGTGAAAAATCGTCGAACTTTGCCGCTTGCCCACAAAGCTCACACAGCGGTGCGCGGCGCAATTCCGACATCAGTCGTTGCATCTGTGTCATGCCGTCCTTGCCTGCCATGGTAATGGAGCGCAGGTCGGTTTGATAGTAGCCAAAGGTTTGGTAGATCTCCTGCAGGACTGCGTAAAGCGTTTTGCCCTGTCCCTTAAAGTACGCGCAAGCCTCGGCAATCATCATCACAGCCGATACCGCATCCTTGTCCCGCGCGTGCGTGCCGACCAAATAACCGTAGCTTTCCTCAAGCCCCAGCAAATAGTCCTCGACCTCATCCAACGCCTCGCCAATGTACTTAAAGCCCGTCAGCACCTCGCGCACCTCTGCGCCAAACGCCCGTGCCATATCAAAAATAATATCGGTGGTCACAATGGTCTTGATGACGCAGGAGCCTGCACAGGAGCGCCCTGCCTCGCGCCTTTTGAGCAGGATATAATAGAACAGAATACTGCCCGTTTCGTTGCCGTTGAGCAGAACGTATTCGCCGCTCTCGTTCGGTACGGCAATGCCCACGCGGTCGGCGTCGGGGTCGGTCGCCATCACAAGGTCGGGGCGATAGCGTTCCGCATCGCGCAAAGCAAGGGAAAGCGCCTCCTTTTCCTCAGGATTGGGGTAGGGGCAGGTGGTAAAGTCACCGTCGGGAGCCTCCTGCTCCTGCACGGTATAAAGCTTTTGCACGCCGATCTCTGCCAAAATATCCTGTACGAACCGTCTGCCCGTGCCGTGCAAGGGGGAGTAAACGACGGTGGGCGCATTTTCGGCGGTGATCTTTGAGAGCGAGAACTGCTTGATCGCGTCCAAAAACGCGCGCGCAACGCTGTCGTCCAACACCGAGATCAACGCCTCGTTTGCAATAAAGGGCGAAAAATAATCAAATTGTTCAATGCAAGCGGTAATTTCTGCCGCCGCGCCGTCGGTGATCTGACAGCCGAGCGCATTATAGACCTTGTAGCCGTTGTACTCCTTGGGGTTGTGGCTTGCGGTAATGACGATGCCCGCGTCCGCACCCAGATGCCGCACGGCAAAGGAGAGCACGGGGGTGGGGGTCAGCTCCGAAAAGAGGTAAGCGCAAAGACCTGCCGAGGAGAGCACCTCGGCGGCAAGACGGGCAAATTCGGCAGACTTGTTGCGGCTGTCGTAAGCGATCACAACGCCGTTTTTGGCACCCGACTGCAACAAATATTGCGCAAGCCCCATCGTGGCTCTGCCCACGGTATATACGTTCATGCGGTTGGTTCCCGCGCCGATGACGCCGCGCAAGCCACCCGTTCCAAAGGCGAGCGCGCGGTAAAAGCGATCTTCGATCTGCGCAGGGGAGTCTGCGATCGAGAGTAGCTCGTCACGCACTTCCGCATCGCTCACGTTTTTCAGCCAACGCTCAAATTCACACATGGCATTCTCCGATCAGGTATTGCAAAAGCTCCTCAAAGTCTGCCGTTGCAAGCCC
>JAZQYE010000192.1:0-3665 GCA_045633385.1 Eubacteriales bacterium
ACGGTCTTTACCAAGCGCAACGATATCACCGATCCGCATATCGAACGCACGGCAAACGGCGTTCGCATCTCCTATCGTGCGGCAGGGGAGACGGTGTCCTTTCTTTGGAGCTTTAGCTGTAGCCTGACCAAAGAAACGTAAAGCAGGGAGAATTTCTTGTTAAAAAATTGTTTGGGCGTTGGTGCTGTAAAAGCATTTCAAGCGCTTGACAAAGTACGTTGCGTGTGCTATAATGGTTTCAATGATTTTGATCGTGGAGGTGTTATGATGAAACAGCTGTTTGTCATAGATCGCAATACGCCCATCGTGTTCTCGAGCAATGAGAGCACAGCGGTTCAGCGTGCATTTGCCGACCTGCAAGGGGATTGGTACGAGATTTTTGGAATGAATCCGCACGTGCTGGAGCAATTGCCTCCGTTTTACAAGGAAAGTGCTCTTTATATCGGTCAAAGCGCCGTTGGAAGATCCTGCGGCGAGATCCCGAGCGGTCGTGAGTGCTATCGCGTGGAGATCGACGGTGACGCCATGACGTTGCGCGGCAGTGACGAGCTTGGATTGATCTATGCCATTTACCGCTTTAGCGAGGAGGTGTTGGGAATTGATCCGTGGCATTATTGGAATTCCATTTTGCCACAGCCCAAGGAGCGCGTCGAGCTCTCACCCGATTACGTACTTGTAGGGGAAGAGCCCTCATTCCGTTACCGCGGATTTTTCATCAACAACGAGGATCTGTTGGTTGGTTCGTTCCGCGATCCCGTAGGGGATAATCAGATTTCACCCTATCATTTCGATAAGATCTGCGAATTGATCCTGCGTATGTACGGCAACACCATTGCACCCGGTACGCGGATCTATCCCGATGAGACCTCGCGCGACGTTGCTGACGCCAGAGGCTTATACGTCAACGACCATCACGTAACGCCGCTCGGACTGAACGTGTACGCGTGGCCCAAGGACGAGCCATTCTCTTACGTGACGAATCCCGAAATTTTGGAAAAATATTGGAAGCAATGCATTGATGCGCAGAAGCACCGCAAAATGCTGTGGACGGTATCCTTCCGCGGTAAAGGCGACGGTCCCTTCTGGCACATGGATCCTGCGGCACCGCCCGACGATGCAGGTCGTGCCGACGTTATCAGCCGTGCCGTGGCGCGTCAGGTGGAGTTGATCCGCGAGGTACAACCAGATGCCGACGTCATCTTTAATATGTACGACGAGCAGGCGGAGCTGTATAAAAAGGGACTTTTGCACATTCCCGAGGGGGCGATCAAAGTTTGGCCCAACGACGGTGCAGGGCAAATGTCCGATAACGGCATGGTAGGCCCCGGAGACGGTGCGTATTATCATATTTCCGCTTGTCGCAACCGAGTGGTAGAGGCGGTTTCTCCCGAAACGACCTTCCGTGAGCTTGGCAGATACCGCCGCAGTGGCGCGGATGGTTGTGTGATCATCAACGTGGGTAACATTCGCCCATTCCCGATCACGCTTGGCGCGGTAATGGATTTTGCATATCAAAGCGATCGTTACCTGCAAAAGCCTGCGGCAGAGGCAATGGACGACTATATCTTGCAGTACGCGCAAAAGCATTACGGTGCCGCCGCAGAGCGTGTCGCAGGTCTTTATACCCGTTTTTTGCGTTGTTCCAACTTCCGTAAGCCTCAAAAGGATCGAGCACCGTTCGGCTACGGCTTTGAGTGCCTCGGTATGTATAAAAGTATGTGGAAGGGGCACGTCAACCCCGTGCTTTCCGAGTTCCGCCAAGCGTTGTATATGCACGAGGTCGCTCGCAAGTATATTCGCGTGCTCAAGGGCGGTGAGGATCTTGAGGAAATCTGGTGCAAGACCGTAGATGATTTTTGCGCCGTTTTGCACGAGGATACCGCATATCTGCCACAGCTTGCTCGGGAGGCAACGGAGCTGCTTGATGACATTCCCGCATCGGCAAAATCGCTCTACGAGCAAAACGTATTGGTGCAGATCCATGCGCTCAACCTGCTCAATTGCTCCATGGAGCACGAGGCGCTTTCCTTGAAGGCATATTACGCAGGGGATCGCGCAGAGGCGATGGTCGAAATGCGTGCTGCGGTGGAGGCTGTTGCACAATTGTTTGAAAATTTGCACCGCGGCGAGAGCGGAAAATGGGAAAAGTGGTACAAAGACGAGTGCCTTGCTTGCTATGCGCATACGCATGACCTGTTGGCGTGCGTGCTGTCACTTTTGGAAGGGAAAGGCGAGACCATCGTTCGTCCGTTTGCCGATTTTTCAGCGCACAATAAACACGTCAGCCTTTATCAACATCAAAGGGGCAATCAAAACTTCCCGTATTTGCACGCGCATACTGCAAAAATGTTGTATGATCGGCGCGAAGACTAAAAAATATTCTGAAATTTGCGAAAATATTCTAAAAAAATCAAAAAAACTCTTGCAATTTGTTTTGAGTTGTGGTATAATATGTCCGTATGTCGCCCAAGAGGCGAAATGATGTCAAAGAACATCAAAATTAAGAAAAGAGGTACAAATCAATGAAAGACGGAATCCATCCGAATTATGAGACCTGCATCATCAGATGCGCATGTGGCGAAACTGTAGAGACCAAGTCCACCAAGGGCGGCGAGATCAAGGTTGAAATTTGCTCCAAGTGCCACCCCTTCTTCACCGGTAAGCAAAAGTTTGTTGACGCCGGCGGACGTGTGGATAAGTTCAAGAAGAGAATCGCTTCTTTCCAGAAGTAATCTGCAAGGGTCGGTTCTGTGTAAAAAGGGCAGGCTGCGTGTCAGCTTGCCCATTTTTCTTTCATACGGAGGTCGTTTTTTATGGAATACGAGGCGATACGCGCGCTTTTGGTCGGTGTTTGTACCGACGACCGAGCCGCCGACGAATTAGATAAGAGCCTTGCGGAGCTGGAACGCTTGCTGGATACGGCAGGCGGCGTGTGCTTTGCCAAAGTGATTCAAAATATGGATAAGCCGAATCCGCGCACGTTGATCGGTTCGGGCAAGGTGCAGGAGGTTGCACGCTTGTGCGAATGGAACAACGTCGAGCTCGTTGTGTTTGACGCGGAGCTTTCTCCCTCGCAGATCCGCAATTTGGAGGAGGAGCTTGGCGATGACGTTCGCGTCATTGACCGCTCCATGCTCATTTTGGATATTTTTGCGCTCCACGCAGTCAGCCGTGAGGGTAAATTGCAGGTCGAATTGGCACAGCTCAAATATACCGCGCCGCGTTTGACGGGTCACGGAGTGGAAATGTCCCGTCTTGGCGGCGGTATCGGTACGCGTGGCCCCGGTGAGAGCAAGCTGGAGACCGATCGCCGTCACATGCATCGCCGCGTGACCGCATTGGAGGAGGAGCTTCGTGCGCTTGAGCACAACCGTCTGACCATGCGCGCCGCGCGTGACCGTAGCGGTATTCCAAAAATCGCTATCGTCGGTTACACGAACGCAGGCAAATCGACCCTGCTCAATCGCTTGACCGATGCGGGTATTTTGGCTGAGGACAAGCTGTTTGCAACGCTTGACCCCACCACGCGCAAGTATGAGTTGCCGAGCGGTGAGAGTGTGCTTTTGACCGATACGGTCGGCTTTATCCGCAAGCTGCCGCACCATTTGATCCAAGTCGGATCGTAGCCATGTCGTTCTGTGAGCCAAGGAGTTGTTCCTGAGTAT
>JAZQYE010000193.1:0-5105 GCA_045633385.1 Eubacteriales bacterium
CTGGCTTACGAGCACTTGGGGCTCCCCTCTCCCGTGATGCCAACCCCGTCGGAGCAAATCAAGATGTTTGGGGACTCTGCGGACGAGGTGTAACATGACTTTATATCTGACTGTTTCAGAAAACAGCTTTCACGCCTGCAATATTCGCATCAAGGATGCAACCCAAACACGCTTTTACCGCGTCGAGCCGCAGTCTTCCCCGACCTTTTTGGACATAGAGATTGACGGAACCGAATGCGATATTGCAATAGCGCCGATCAAACCAACGGCAAATTTCAAATGGGATGATCAAGCACCGCAAAGCCATTTTCTCAATCGGCTTGCAAACAAATGCGGACAGTCCCTGCTGTCCTTTGTCGATCAGATGTTTTTACGCGTCACCTGTGAATATCACCTGACCGATCTAAAGGACGGCGACTACGTGGACGTGATTGCACGATCCTATTCTTACGGCTTGTGGGATCGCTGGGATCTGTTTGAGCTGTTGCCAATGGCATACGCCTTTTTTGAGGTGGAGCACAGCGGTAACCGCGCACCCTTAACGCAAGCCTTTGGAACCAACCGCTCTGACGTGATCAAAATGGCACGAAAGCTTGCCTTATTGATTCATTTGGGCTGGGATATCATCTTTATGTACCCATTGCAGGTCAGTCGCATCAAGCGGCTTTCCAAAAACAGAAAGGTTTTCAAAGCCTTAAAAAAATTCAACCGCATGAGTGAGGAAGAACGCGAGGAACTAAAGCGAAAAGAGGAAGAAGCACTCTGACCTCGCACGCACGTTGCGACGCTCTGCCATGTAAAACGAGGAGGCTTGTATGATCCTGAAAATTTTCCCCGAACTCAAAGATCTTACACTCGCGCGCCGGGGAGATGCAAAATTCCCCCTTTTGTAAGCACGAGCTGTAAGGAATGGGAATCGACGATTGACATCTTTTCGTCCGCATTTTTGAAAATTCACGGTGCCGCACTCAAAAAAGGAAACGGCGGTATCCAGATTGATCAATGAATAAATACAAAAAGAACCGAGGGTTAGGCGTTGGGTCCCTAAGGACACCACGCCTAACCCTCTGTTCTTTTTTTCAGTACGGAAAATCGCGTTGAAAATCATAGAAATTGCGGATGCCGTAAATAACAAAGCGATCCTTTTGGGGGATACGGTCAACGTCTCTTTTGGCAGTCACGATCGCTTTTCCGGAAAATGAAATGTGCCCGACGTTAAAAAGTCGTTCAATTGCATTTTGGTGAAATTCTACGTCATGAATTTCGGAAACTGAATAGTGGACCTTCAACCACCAAAAGCCCTTTCCCATTCTGTTTTTCGGACGCATATTGATGTAATCCTCAAATTCAACCCTTTTTTCAAAAATCAAAAGATATTTTGGACAATGTAAAACCACATCCTGCATAGCCAACGAAAAGCAGAAAAGAACGACGCAAATGGTTATTAAAGGATCGTCTATATCATTACGGATCGATATGATCATATAAACTGCAAATATGGAAGCATACATCAACATCCACAAATACACCCTTGAGTGAAAGACGTTAAAAATGCGACGGAGCTTGATTTTTACAACCTCGTTTTCCTCCACGGTATCCACCTCCCCTTTTCTTGTTTTTCTTTTATATTGCAGAGGAAACTTTTTTCTCGAAAAAGTTTCCTCTGCAATCTTTTTTTATAATTATATATCGTTTCTGCAAACGTCCTCGTAGCTTTCGCGCTTGACGGCAACGTAGCTCTCGTCGCCCTTGAGCATGACCACGGGGGGCTTGGGAATGCGATTGTAATTGGAGGACATCGAATAGTTATAAGCACCCGTCGTCAGCACGGCAAGTACGTCGCCGCGTGCGGTATTTGCGGGGAGCGTCACGTTTTCTTGCAGAATATCGCCGCTCTCACAGCATCTGCCCACGACCGAGCACTTGAACTTTTCGCTCTCATCCAGCGGACGGTTGGCAAGCAGAACCGTGTACGGTGCCTGATAGAGTGCATAGCGCGGGTTGTCGGTCATGCCTCCGTCTACCGATACGTAATTTTTATATCCGGGAATGCGCTTAACCGTTCCAACGCTGTAAAGCGTCATGCCTGCGTCGGCAACGATACTGCGACCGGGCTCCATTCGAATTGCAGGCATAGGATACTGTAGCTCCACGCACTGCGCCTTGACCGCCATACCAACTGCAACAATATTTGCCGCAATGTCTATCTCGGGATGCTCCTCCAAATAGCGCACGCCGTAGCCGCCGCCAAGATCAAGCTCGTCGATGACAAGCCCGTACTTCTCTCTCATTTGGTTAGCAAACTCCAGCATGATCGCCGCGGCGCGCAAAAAGGTATCGGAATCGAACACCTGCGAGCCGATGTGGCAATGGTAACCCGAAAGCTTGACGTGTGCAAGGCTTAATGCATAGGCTGTGATCTCATCTGCCTGCCCCGTTTCAATCGCGGAGCCGAATTTGGAATCTACCTTTCCCGTAGCGATTGCCTCATAGGTATGGGGATCGATGCCCGGCGTGAGGCGCAAAAGGATCTTTTGCGTGATCCCGCGTGCGCTTGCCTCTTGTTCAATGGCGTCCAGCTCCTCGCGGTTATCGACCACAAAATAGCCAATGCCGTGCTCCATTGCGTAGGCAATGTCGGCATCTGTCTTGTTGTTACTGTGAAAATACGCGTGCTCCATGGGAAAACCGACCGAAACAGCGGTGCAGATCTCGCCCGAGGACACCACGTCCACGCCCATTCCCTCTTCCTTCATGATGCGGTAGATCTGCTTAAAGGAAGCCGCCTTGCTGGCGTATAGCGGAAGTGCGCGCGCGCCAAACGCCTCGCGCATGGCATTGATATACGTGCGGCAACGCTCACGAATGCGGTCCTCGTCCAAAAGGTACAAAGGGGTGCCGTACTGCTTTGCCAACGCTACCGTATCTTGACCGCCCAGGCAAAGATGACCTTGCTCGTTGACGGTTAGATTGTTACAAATCATTGCTTTATCCTCTTTTTATCAAAATGAAGATTAGTTTTCGGAGATCATGCGCTCCATGTCGTAAAGGCCGGCAGGCTTTCCACACAGGTATTCTGCCGCGGCAAGAGCCCCCTCGGCAAACAGCGCGCGGCTGTGCGCCTCGTGCTTGAGGGTGATGGTTTGGGTATCGGTACCGATAATGACCTCGTGCTCGCCGATAATATTGCCCATGCGAATGGCGTGAATACCGATCTCTTCAGTCTCACGTTTGGCTTGTCCGCTTCTGCCAAAGATGAATTTGGCTTGGTTGCGAACCGTTTTGATGGCGTTTGCCAAAAGGAGTGCCGTTCCGCTGGGGGCATCCAGCTTGCGATTGTGGTGCTTTTCGATGATCTCAATATCCGCATCGGGGAACGCCTTTGCCGCCGTTTTGGCAAGCTCGACCAAAAGCGCGATACCAAGCGACATATTTGCCGAATGGAATACGGGGATCTCCCCTGCCGCATCTGTGATCAATTGCTTTTCTTCTTCGGTGTGTCCCGTGGTTGCCACTACGGTTGGGATCTTGTTTGCTTTTGCAAAATTCAAAAGCTCCTCGGTTGCCGTGTGATGCGAAAAATCGATGATGCAATCGACCTTTTCCTGCACGGCGCTCCAATCGGTGTAGGTAGGAAACTCACGCGTATCAATGGGCATGACGTCAAAGCCTGCCGCAACCGACGCACCGCGTACGCCATCCAGCGCGAGCTTTGCCACTTCTCTGCCCATGCGACCGCCAACACCGCATATCAATATCTTCATATTTTTCGTGCTCCTCAAATCAAGCCTTGTGCGCGCATCAGGTCAAGCAGCTTTGCCTCGTTTTGCGGCTCCATGGGAGTCAGAGGCAGGCGCAGGCTGTTTTCGCCAAATCCCATAGCAGACATTGCCGCCTTTACGGGAATGGGATTGACCTCGCAGAAGAGTGCGTTGACAAGATCCAACAGATCCAACTGCATCTTGGCACTGCCCGCAACGTCGCCTGCAAAGAACTTGTGGCACATTTGGCTGGTTGCTTTGGGCATGAGGTTGGAAAGAACGGAGATAACGCCCTTACCACCCAAAGAGAGCACGGGAACGATCTGGTCGTCGTTACCCGAATAAATATCCATCTTACCGCGAACCAAAGCGGCGAGCTCTGCGATCTGCGAGATGTTTCCGCAAGCCTCCTTGATTGCTACGATGTTGGGATGATCGGCAAGAACTGCCGCGCTTGCGGGCAACAGATTACAGCCCGTACGGGAAGGCACGTTGTAAAGAATGCAAGGCTTGGTGCTGGCATCTGCCACGACCTCAAAGGACTTGATCAAGCCCTTTTGCGTTGCCTTATTATAGTAAGGGGTAACCAACAGCATTGCATCTGCACCTGCTTCGCAGGCAAACTTGGTCAGGTCGATGGCGTATGCCGTATCGTTGGAGCCCGTGCCCGCAATAACGGGAACGCGTCCGTTGACCTTTTTAACGGCGTATTCGATGACTGCGCGGTGCTCCTCGTCGGTCAAGGTAGAGCCCTCGCCCGTGGTACCACAGGCAACGATAGCGTCGATACCCTCGGCGATCTGCCACTCGATCAAGCGACCGAATTGCTCGTAATCGACCTCGTTATTTTTAAAGGGGGTAACGATGGCTGTTGCCGCACCCGTAAATACTGTTTGCTTCATGTGAGAAATATCCTCCCTTATACTTTTTCGCTTACGTTTTTTGTAAATTGAAAGGCAGAGACACGCAAAAAGCATATCTCTGCCCAATACTCCATCCAAAAAAGACGGTTATCATCAGGGTTTCGGATAGCTCTCCGCATTTCTGCGACAGCACGGCGAATCTTTTTCGCAATGCCAGGAACGGCTTGCGCCACACCGCCCTTCGGCACCGAAGCCCTTCTTTGCCGCAACGCCTGCGCAGGCTTTAACACGTCAAATACTCATCTTCCGGTGCGCCTCTATCATTTTTTGACATTATAACATATTTTAAAAGCTTTGTCAATGCTTTTTGTAATTTTTTTCTTTTATTTCAAAAGAATCAGTCGTAAATGGGAAAACGCTCGCAAAGTGCTACGACCTCTGCGCTGACACGCTCGCGGTTGCCCTCAAAGTCGGTTGCGAT
>JAZQYE010000194.1:0-11073 GCA_045633385.1 Eubacteriales bacterium
CCAACCAAAGTTGTGGATCAAGCGACCGCTGGTGTTCTTTGCATAACCGATGGTGAACATGATCACGTCACGCTCATCACCCTGTACGCTTTCAATGTTCTTGATAAAGAAGCCGGTGTCCTCACCGTTATCCTTGCGCGACATCTCGGAGCGTACCACAGAGCCGAACTTGGGATCCTTGACCGATTCCTCATCCAACACGTCGTAGATCATATCGCGTTGCGATACGTTAAAGGCGATGACGCCAATGGTCTCGTTGTGTTGTCTCGTTGCAAAGAACTCCTTGATCAATTCGACCACGCGCTCTGCCTCCTTGCGGTTGGCGCGACCCTGCCATACGGCGTCCTCTACCTGGTGTACCTCGATCGGAGGCTTTTCGGGCTTGTCGGTGTTGGGAGCAACAAAGAGTCTGCCCTTGTAGAAGGCGTAGTTGGAGAAGTCGATCAGCTCCTCATACTTGGAGCGGTAGTGCGTGTTGAGCAATACGTCGGGGTAACGGAAGCGGGCAAGATCCAAAAGGCTCTCTTCCTCAAGTGCGGCAGAGATCTCTGCATCCTCGTCCAGCATATCCTCCAGATCAAAGCGGCCTTCTCCAAGGCTGGAGGGGCGGAGCTGCTTGTGGTCACCTGCAATAACGACCTTCTTTGCACGAATGATGGAGGGAATGCTCTTTTCCACGTAAAGCTGAGATGCCTCGTCGAAAATGACCAGATCAAACAGATCGTTCTGCTGGGGCAGGATCTCGGATACCGCATCGGGGGTCATCAACCAGATCTTGAGTGCCTTAAACAGCTCAAAGTCAAACTTTTGTACAAACTTTGCTACGCTGCTGCGTCTGCGGCTCTCAATGGCACGGCTGATCTCGCCCTTGCGCTTGGAGGTGGTGATATACTTGATATCGTCGGCAAGCAGCTTTGTAATGCGCTGACGGGAGAGCTCCTGCTTGATCTTGATATTTCCTTCAATGCTGGAAATGATCTTTTCAAAGGAATCGACCTTGGGGATCAGCGTGCGGTTCTCACTCTCAAACTTTTGAATGTACTCAAAGAGAACGGTGTTGTAAAGCTCGTCGTTCCATTCGGTCACCGTACCGCCGCAGATCTTGTGGATCTTGCGCAGGGCGGCAAGGTAGAGGTTTTCATGGTCGGTCAAGCTCATCACAACGGGCTTGAGGTTTGCATATCCTGCGGTAAACTCCTTCAAGCTCTGCTTAACTGCCTCGGGCTGCTCCATCATCAGGCGAACGGTATAAGAGCCGCCCACCTTTTGGAAGTAATTCTTGGTCAGGTTCTGGATCTCCTTGGTCAAGCGACCCTTGGAGGTCAGACGCTGGAGGAAGGATTGGTTTCTCCATTCGTCGATCTTTAAGATCATATCGTCAATCGCGTCGGTAAAGAGGATGAGATCGTAGTTGGAAAGATCGTCCTTCATCTTGAGGAACCACGGGTAACGCTCGATGGTGAGCTGATAGTGATCCAGACTGTTGGTGAGCTGACCGTTGGCAAACTTTTTGTGAATGGCGTGGATCTCATCGTAATTGAGCGCCAAAAGCTCGTCGGTGATCACCGTGCGAATGGTCTTGTAGGTCTTGATCTGCTCATGATTTTGCAAATTGATGCGGCGGTTCTCCATGTAGAGCTTGTAGGGCGCTACGCCAAACGCGCCGGGAGAAAAGAGCTTATCCGCAATGACCTCAAGCGTTGCCACGTCGGCATCGATCTCCGCCGAAATGGGGGAGAGGTCGGGTGCCTCGATGGGGGCGTTTGCATCGGTGCTCAACAGCAGCTTTTCCAATTGACCGTAAAACAGGTTCTTGTTGTTTGCATCGTCCATCATGACCGCGTAGCGCGAGAGCGTACCGAGACGGGAATAAACAACGTCCAAAGCGGTCTTTTTCTCGGATACCATCAATACGTTTTTGCCGTCGTTGACAAACTGCGTGATCAAGCTGGTAATGGTTTGGGATTTACCCGTGCCGGGAGGGCCCTCTACTACAAGCTCGTCCTTGGTGGTCAGCGCGTGCAGGACTGCCTCCTGCGCAGAGTTGAGCGCATTGATATAAACGAGCGAGTTTTCGCTGACGGCAGGCGTTTGATCGACCTGCGTGCCCTTGGATTTGGAGGAATCGTGATCGGAGTAAAAATCGATCACGCCGTAATCGGAGACCAGGTCGGATACCAAGCGGTTGATCAAGCCCTTGTCCAAGATCTGCTCAAAGTCGCGCTGAATGGCGTTGGAGTAAGCAGGGAACTTTCCGATCACCACGTTGTGTACCAGCTTCATGTTGCCGCGTGCATAGTGGGGGAAGGTCTCGCCGGGGTATTCGGTAAACTTTTTCAGCTCGTCGCTCTCGTAATCGATGCGAATATCGCTTGCGGCGTAAAAATCAAGCAACGCCTGCAAAAAGGTATCGGGATTGATCTCTTCGGGTACGCAATCGGGTACGGGCGTGGTAATGCTGTTGAACTTATAGTGCGCCAAAATCAGCGTACCGTTGTAGAGCACGTCACGCGTGGGGTCAAGCGCCACGGTAATGCTGGAGGTGGTGCGATCCAATACGACGGGGAAGAGACACAAGGGGGCGCGAATGCCAAAGTCGCCGTTTGTCAGGCAACCCTGCACAAAGGGGTAACCGATATACAAATCGTTTTGACCCTTGTCGCGCAGGTCACGCGTGCTCTCACGGATCAGGTTGACCAAATTCTTATATCTTTCACGTGCGGGATCGGTGCGCGGCAGATCCTGATCGGTCGTTTCCGAAATGACCACAGGCTCATTCGAGTGGAACAGAATATCCAACGGATTGTAGCGACCGGAGGCATCAAACAGATCGACCGCATATTTTGCCGCCAGCTTGGGCAAAAAGAGCATACGGTTGGTCTTGTTGAGGTTGATCAGCTTTTTGGAAAGCTCGCGCAACGTTTCTTCCACGTCTGCCGCAGTCTTTTCCATACGTTCCTCCGTTGCGCTCTCCGCATTCAAGACCTCCAAAAACTCATTAGAAAAGTTTTCTACAAACGCAGGCCCAATGCCGGGAATGCTGTAAAAATCCGAAGCTTTGCGCGGCTTCAGACGTACGATCTCGCGCAGAGAATCGTCCGAGCATACCACCGGTGTTCTGCCGGTGTTTTTCTTTTCGCGCTCTCGAATTTTCTGACGCAAGGCACATAAGGCTTCAAAAAGTTCGGTTTCTCTTTCCATGTAATCTTATTCCTTCTTTCTGCTGTTGAGCAAATCTGACTATTCTATTTTAGTATAACATATTTTGCCATTTCCGTCAAGTTCTTTTTCGGGAATTTCGCAAAAACTTTTCGCAATTCTTCGCCTTTTTCAAACGCCTTTCCAAAAGGGGAGGTCGGCTCCTTTGCACCCATCGGGCTTTTGAAAGCGGCTGTGTGAGAATGTGCGGAGCTTATTTTTCGCATCTTTGATTTTTGTTGAAAAAAACGCGAAAAAATATAAAAAAATCGAAAAAAAATTCAACTTTTTTTCAAAAACCCCTTGCTTATTTTTGAAAAATAGTATATAATATATACAAAAGTGGTGCAAAGTGGTGGAAAATGCTTCAAAGTGGAGCAAAATAAAGCCAAAAGGCATCAAAAATCTTGCAAAGGAGGTTCGGTGTATGCTCGGTGGAGAATATCAACACAGCTTAGATCTCAAAAATCGTATTTTTATTCCCGCAAAGCTACGCGAGGAGCTGGGACAGACCTTTGTGGTCGCCAAGGACATTCGCGAAAAATGCCTCAAGGTCTATTCCTTGGAAGGCTGGGAAAATTACATCGCACCCCTGAAGGAGCAAAAACGCAAGCTCTCCGAAAAGATCCTGCGATTTTTGCACGCATCGCTCTCGCAGGTCACGCCCGATTCGCAGGGCAGAATCGTATTGCCGCAGGAGCTGGTCGAGCACGCAAGCATCGATCGCAACGTGGTGGTAGTAGGTTGCGGCGATTACGGCGAGATCTGGTCGCAAGAGATCTATGAGACCATGAAGCAGGAGATCGATCTGGAAGAAATGATCTCCGAATTGGAGGAGCTTGGACTTTGATGGAGAGGAGTAACGGTATGAACGAGCCGATCGTATTTTCGCACTATTCGGTCTTGCTGAACGAGTGCATCGAGGCACTTGCCATTCGTAACAACGGCGTTTACGTTGACGGTACGGCAGGCGGTGCGGGACACAGCTCGGCAATTGCCGCAAAACTTGGCGACGAGGGCAAGCTTTTGGCACTCGATCAAGACGAGACAGCAGTTCGGGTAGCAACCGAGCGGTTGTCGGTGTTTGGAAATCGTGCCGAGGTGGTGCATACCAATTTTTGCGATCTCGCCACGGCGTGTGAGGAGCGCGGAATCAAGCACATCGACGGCTTACTGCTCGATCTTGGCGTTTCCTCTTATCAGCTCGATACTGCCGAGCGCGGCTTTTCTTACCGCGCAGACGCGCCCTTGGATATGCGCATGGACGCATCCAAGCCCTTGACTGCAAAGCAGATCGTAAACGAATACTCCGAGGAGGCACTTCGTCGCATCCTCTTTGAATACGGGGAAGAGCGTTTTTCTTCCCGCATCGCATCAAATATTATTCGCACACGCGAAACGGCAGAGATCAAGACCACAGGGGAACTGGTCGAGATCATCAAAAGATCCGTTCCGGTGCGCCACGGAGATGGCGGACACCATCCGGCAATGCGTACGTTTCAGGCATTGCGCATTGAGGTGAACGCAGAGCTGGATGTGATCGCGCCCGCGATCAAGTCCGCCGTCTCACTTTTAAATCCGGGCGGACGAATTGCGATCATCACCTTCCATTCCTTGGAGGATCGCATCGTCAAGCAGACCTTTGCGGAGCTTGCAAACGGATGTACCTGTCCCAAGAGCTTGCCCGTATGCGTTTGCGGCAATCGCCCCAAGGTCAAGATCCTGACCAAAAAGCCGATATTGCCATCGGACGAGGAGCTTGCACAAAACTCCCGCTCTCACAGCGCAAAGCTGAGAGTGGTCGAAAAGCTCTGAAAAAACGGCTTATATTAAAATGAAAGGAAGCAACGGCAATGGAAAGTGTCGAGCAACAAATCAAAAATGCTCCTTCTGCCAATTCCGTAGAGGTGAGCATGGCACCGCAGGTGCAGGCAATGGTAACGCGTTTTTCGTCTCGCGGTGTGACCAAGGCCGTTGCAAAAGAGGTGGACGAGCAGGTCGCGCGCGAAAAGCAGACGCGTACGCTCGCACCGCAAGCATACCGCTTGGATCTGATGAACGATATCGCCATTGGTCGTTGCTATCGCAAGGGCAAGGAGAATATGTCCTCTGCCGATCTGATCCGCTATTTTAACGAGACTCGTGCCATGCGCACGAAAAACGCCGATTTTTCGGCAGTATCCGCTCCCGTTGCATGTGCAGACCTGTGCGAGGTGAATACACCCCGCGCCGCCGTGAGAAGCGAGCAAACGAGCTCTGCTTTCGTGCAGGCTGTAACGGAGCTTCCCAAAACGGTAAAGCAGTTGCCCGCAACGCTGGCAAAAACCGTTCGCACCTCATTTCCCGTTTGGTTTGACCGCCGCGCGGTCAATACCGAAAAGGAGACCAAGCGTTTTCCGCTCTCCGCATTTGCGGCGCTGGCGGCAATTGCCGTCTCCCTGATGCTGATCGTTGCAAGCTCCGTGCTTGTCGATCAAGGAGAAAAGCGCGTCAATGCATTGACCGTCGAGCTCTCCGCGCTGTCGGGTGAGGTTGCAGATCTGAGATCCGATCTGAGCGTTCAGAACGACGTGCTTGACGTTCGCGACTACGCCATGCAAGAGCTTGGCATGGTTGACGAGCGATACGTGCAAATGCAGTACCTGACTCTTGGCAACGAGGATTCGATCGAGGTCTATGAGGAAGAAAAGGAGCAAAGTGTCGGCATTGCGGCACTGCTCAGCGCACTTGGCGTAAAATGAAACCATCTTGTCATAATTCCGCAAGGGCTTTCATAACATAAATCAGTGGAAGGCGGAGGAATTTTTCCTTCGCTTTTCTCCTAACAAAAAACAGAAAGGAGCAAGCGGCATGGAGGAGAAAAACTCTGCTTTGGAGTCAAAGAGCGATCATGAGCTTCACCCCAAAACGGTCAGCCGCTCTGCGGTTTTGTTGGGGGGAGCCGTATTGCTCTTTTGCGCGCTTTTGCTCCGTATCTTTTTGTTGCAAACGGTGGATTACGAGCATTATCAGCAAAAGGTGCTCTCGCAAATGACCACCGAGTCGTCAGTCAACGCCACGCGCGGCAACATTTACGATGCCAACGGCGTTTTGCTTGCCACCAATATCTCTACCTATCGCGTTTTCATTTCTCCCTCTACCATTGCGCACGCACAAAGCGAGCACGACCAACAGGGCAGTAATATTCGATTGGATACGCTCATAGCCGAAAATCTTTCGCAAATTCTTGGTGTCGAATACGATTTCGTGCTCAAGCAAACCACCTATACCAAATATCTTGACCGCACCATCAAGCGCGAGGTCGATGAGGATACCGCCGATCTCATTCGTGAATTTATCGACGAGTACGACCTGGAGCAAATGATCTATATGGAGACCACCTCCACGCGCTACTATCCCTACACAACGCTTGCCTCCCACGTGCTCGGCTTTACGGGAAGTGACGGAACGGGACTTTACGGCTTGGAGTATTACTACAACGAAATGCTTTCGGGAACCAACGGCCGCTACGTAACGGCGCGTGATTCCGCAGGCAACGAAATGCCGTACGCATACAAGGAGTACATCGCGGCACAAAACGGCTATCACGTCAACACCACCTTGGACGTTTACGTGCAGTCAGCTCTGCAAGAGGAGCTGGAAAAGGCTTACCGCGAGTCGGGCGGCGAAAACCGCGCGGCGGGAATCGTAATGAACGTGCAAACGGGTGCCATTCTCGGTATGGCGGTCTATCCCGATTTTGATCTGAACGACCCGTGGGCGCTCGATTGGCAATCGTTGCAATCCCTGCAAGGGAGCGAACACGAGCTTGGAAGCGATGCGTACAACGCGTTTAAGCAAAATTTGTTGATGAATATGTGGTCGAATAAGGCGATCACAGAGTCTTATATTCCCGGCTCCACCTTTAAGGTCATCACGGCGTCGATGGCGCTGGAGGAGGACGTCGTTACCCTGCAGGAGAGCTTTTCCTGCGCAGGCTCTTTTACGGTGCTCGGTCAAAAGATCCATTGCCATAAGGTGCAGGGACACGGAGCCCTGACCTTTACCGAGGGCATTCAGCAATCCTGCAACCCCTGGCTGATGCGCGTGGGACTCAGACTTGGCACGCAGACCTTTTATCAGTATTTAAAATCCTTCGGTTATCACGAAAAGACCGGAATCGACCTGCCCGGCGAGGGCTTGGGTGTATTTGCATCGGAGTCGGCGTTTACCGAGCTCGACCTTGCCATTTACGCCTTTGGTCAAAACTTTAACGTTACGCTGATCCAACAGATCACAGCCGTTTCGGCGGTTGCAAACGGCGGATACCTGGTCACGCCGCACGTCGTTTCGTCCATTACCGACGAGCGCGGCAACGTGATCCGCTCCTACGACGACAACGTGCGCCGTCAGGTGGTCAGCGAGGACGTTTGCCGTACGGTTGCTCAAATTCTGGAGGAGGGCGTATCCGGCAACGGCGGTGCTAAAAACGCATACGTGGCAGGTTATCGCCTTGCCGCAAAAACGGGAACCTCCGAAAAAAAGGAGAGAGAATGCCCCAAGTGCGGTTATACCGCAAACCCCAAGACCATTGACGGTGAGAGCTGCTTTGAGTGCACTGTTTGTAAATACGCAGGCCCTGCAAATCAGTTCAAGGTCAGCGAAAAGTACGTTTGCTCCACGGTAGCGTTCGCACCTGCCGACGATCCGCAATACGCCATTATCATTATGGTAGATGAGCCCACCGAGGGCACGCTCTACGGTAGCGTGGTAGCGGCACCCTACGTTGCAAACGTTATGGAGAAGATCTTGCCTTACCTTGGCGTAGAGGCTGTTTACAGCGACCGCGAGCTGGCAAACATGACGGTCACCGTTCCAAGCTTTTTGCATTGGACGGTTTCTGCTGCCGAATCTTATTGCCGCAAGAACGGCTTGAACGTCGAATTCATCGGCGGTGACGAGGGCATTATCTACAAGCAATATCCCGAGGCGGGAACGGTAGTGGAAAAGAACTCCGCAAGAATTCTCGTTTATACCGACCGCGCGATCGAGACCGAGACCGTAACGATGCCCAACGTCACGGGCATGAGCGCGGCGGCGGCAAATCAGGTCCTGATCAACGCAGGCTTGAATATTCGCATTCTCGGCACCAAAAACTATCTTGCAGGTACGGGTGCCGTTGTGGTAGAGCAATCGGTCGCCGCAGGCGAGAGCGTTCCGCGCGGAAGCGTGATAGAGGTCACCTTCCGATATCTGGACGACCGCGATTACGACGAGGATTGGGAGATCGCCTCGCACTAACGGAGATTCGGTTTTATTTGAAATGAAAATGACAGAGCTTCTGTCGGGAAGTTGAAAGAAATTTCGATTTTTTGGAGGAAGACTCTGTGATTCTCAAGCAATTATGCAAGGCGGCGGACATCGATTGCCCCGTCGGATCCGAAACACTGGAGATCTGCTCGATCAGTTCAGACTCCCGCGAAAAAAACGAGCGCGGCATATTCGTTTGCCTGCGCGGAAGACAAAACGACGGTCACGCCTTTATCGAAGAGGCGATCCAAAACGGTGCCGTTTGCATTCTGACCGATCGGTCGGAGGCAGAGATCGTCGAGCAGGGCGTTTTGCACTTGCGAACGCAAAGCACCCGTGCGGCGTTGGCGTATCTGTTTGACGCTTGGTACGGCTTTCCAAGCCAAAGGCTGAAGATCGTAGGCGTAACGGGTACAAATGGCAAAACGAGCGTGGCGCACATGTTGCATACCATTTTTGAAAATTCTTTGCACCCATGCGGCATGATCGGTACGGTAGGCAGTCAAAGCGGTGGGGAGGTGCTGACGCATTGCTCGCATCCCACGTCTGCAAATCTGACCACACCCGACCCTGCGGACTTGTATCGCATTTTGGATCAAATGGTGCAAGGCGGTGCAGAATACGTGGTGATGGAGGTCTCCTCGCATGCCTTGGAGCTGGAAAAGCTTGCACCTCTTCATTTCGAGGCGGCGATCTTTACCAATCTAACACCCGAGCATCTCGATTTTCACAAGAGCATGGAGGCTTATGCCAAAGCTAAAGAAAAGCTGATGCGGCAGGCAAAATTTGCTGTGATCAACGTCGATTCTCCCTACGGTGCACAAATGTGCCAAGCCGCCCAAAAACACGTTACCTGTGCCGTGAACGCGGCTGTAGCGGATTATCACGCCGAGGACGTTACCCTTGAGGGGCAAAACGGCGTGGGGTATCGGTTGTGCTCGCGGCGTACGGGCTTGCGCATCTCCTGTCCCATTGCAGGGGAGTTCACCGTAATGAACTCCATGCAAGCGGCGGTTTGTGCCTTGGAGCTCGGTTGCAGTGCCGCATCCATCAAGACCGCGCTTGCCACCATGGGCGGTATCAAAGGGCGCATGGAGCGAGTCAAGCTCGGGATCGGTGCGGATTTTGCCGTGATCATCGATTACGCCCACACGCCGGACGCCTTGGAGACGCTTTTGAAAAGCGCACGGAGACTGAAAAAAAGAGATGGCCGTCTGGTCGTTCTGTTTGGTTGCGGCGGCGATCGCGACTGCACCAAGCGCTCGGTCATGGGGGAGATCGCATCACGCCTTGCCGACGAGGTCATCGTTACCTCGGATAATTGCCGCAGCGAAGAACCGATGCAGATCATTCAAGAAATTTTATCGGGCGTACACAAGGAGTGCTCGGTCACGGTCATACCCGATCGAACGGACGCCATTCGGTACGCCGTCCAAAACGGGAAAAAGGGAGACCTGATCCTGATTGCGGGAAAGGGTCATGAGGAATACGAGGTCGTAAAGGGCGAAAAACGCCCCTTTCACGAAAGGACGATCATTCAAGAGGCTTTTGGGGCACGGAATTGCACCGAGAGCAACGGCACTCTGACGAAAGGAGAGCAGACGGATGAAGATTCGATTTGATAAAAACGAAGGGATCGCGGCGCACGAGCTTGCACAAAAGTGCCGTGGCTCTCTGCAAAACGATATATTTTCAGCCACTCCCATCTACGGGCTTTGCACCGACTCGCGTGAGGCAGAGTCGGGAATTGCCTTCGTTGCCATGAAAGGGGAGCGCGTAGATGGACACGATTACATCGAGACCGCCGTGCAAAACGGTGCCTCGTGCATTCTTTGCGAGCGTGCGGAATCGGTAGAGCGTTACGCCGATCGGGTAGCCGTTATTCTGGTGCAGGATAGCGAAATGTCGCTTTCTTATCTTGCCGCCGCCCGTCGCACCGAGAGCCGCTATCAAGCGGTTGCCGTTACGGGAAGCGTTGGAAAGACCACCACAAAGGATATGGTCGCCGCCGTTTTGCAAACGGACAGAAGCGTTTACCGCTCTGCGGGCAACCACAACAGCGTTATCGGTATGCCGCTGTCGGTCATGGAGATTCCAAAGGATACTGCCTGCGCGGTATTGGAAATGGGCATGAGCGCGTTTGGCGAGATCGAGCGTATGTCTCTTGCGGCACAGCCCGATATTGCAATCATCACCAATATCGGCACCTCGCACATGGAGATGCTCGGCAGTCGCAAAAATATTTGTCGCGCAAAGCTTGAGATCCTGTGCGGCTTAAAAACGGGCGGTTATCTCATTCTCAACGGTGACGAGCCGTTGTTGCAAAATATCGGCGGCAAAAGTTACCATACCGTTTATGTGTCGCTCTCATGCGAAAAAGCCGACTTTTTTGCACAAAATATTCGTATTGCTCCCGATAAAACAGAGTTTGACGTTGTTTGGAGCGGCGGCATTTGCCAAGACCTTTGCATTCCCGTTTGCGGCAAGCACAACGTCTATGCGGCGCTTTACGCCTTTGCGGTGGGAACGTTGCTCGGTGGTTCCGTCGATCATATCCGCATGGGTCTGGTGCATTTTACCTCCGGA